>JAADJB010000013.1 GCA_013151035.1 Gammaproteobacteria bacterium | reverse complement strand
AGGCCGGATATATGGAAGCAATCCTGTCACTGTTAAAGGTTCACAATGTCTTGCAAACTGGGAGGAGACCATATATGCGTACCACGCACCAAGCAATCAACTACTCAGTAGTATAATCCCCCACAAACCTGATTTCCCTCTGATTTTGAACGGCTATTGCAGAATTAGCCCATTAACTCTGTTAAAATCCACTGCTACCAAATAAAACCAGGATCAACACATGTTGTTCAGCAATAAACCGGGGCGACATGAACGCCACCTGCATCGAAAACACAACAACCCTCTATTCAACAATCCGCCTATCGATCAGCAAGACATTCATCTTGCTCAACAGGAAGATCAACAGGAAATAAACCTGTTTATGGATAAATTCAGGAAGTTGGTACAACGCAGTGTCGAACTCGATGCCAACGTCGATGCTGATATCTTGTTAACGCTGAAAGAGGATCTGGACAAGATCTATGAACAATCAGCAGGTCTAGCAGGGGATCAAAGTGACATTAAGGGCATGATCAAGCGACTGATCGATACCATAATGAAGGGTATCTGGTCGGGTATTGGCAATGACACACTGGCTAAATCAAAATTGGAGATGGAGGAAGAGGCGCGTGAGGCACACTTCGAGCTACTGGAACATCCACTCATCGCCGATTTACTTTGTACCGATAGCGTGATCGCCGAGAACGAGCTTGCACCGACATTATTAACGGCATCTAGCCATGAGATTGACCTGATCCTGCCACTATTCACCACTGAACAACAAAAATTCCTGTTCAATAAATTAACAGACTGCCTAAATAACATTGATACCAGCCAAGCAATCTACGCAGACACCCTGGCAAAGATCGAAAAAATCCGCCTAATGAGACAATAACGATGACCGATACAGAAACCACATTTGAATCCTCGGACGAGGCCAGCTCACAGATCTATCTTGAAGAAGAACTCGAACTGGCAGAGCAACACCTACAGGCATTAAGTAACAATGGCGACTCTGTCGATCGTGCAAGAGTGCTGCTCGACAAGGCCAATGCACTACTGGGACTCAAGCGTAATACAGAGACCTGGGAAGCCGCACGCAGCGCGTTTGATATCTTTATTAAAAACGAAGCCTGGCAGGATGCCGTTGAGGCCTGTGACTTGCTCTATCAAACCGATGAGGACCATGCCATTCAGGCATTGGCGCATGGTGTCTGGCTGGCTATTAGCTACCCGATTGACCCACAGCAAACGTTGATTATGTTGAACTACATTATTGAAGACACACCCAGCGATTCCGATGGTGCTGCTGTCGCGGCTGTTACCGCTCATTATATTATTAGCTTGCGTGCAAAGGATGATGAGCAATATCACAACCTGGGTTTCCTTAGCACCAATATGATAGCCAAGGTAGCCAAACGACATAGCAATATTGAATCTCAGGAGTTACTTGAATTCTGGATGGAAAAACTGGAGCTAAAAGATCCTACTGTATTCTTGCCCCGTATGAGCAGCATACTGGATGTTATTATTGGTCATAAGGATAACTGGTGGTTTAATCGTGATGCACTACGCGAAAAATTGCCGGTCAATTAACAATCTTGATTTCCTTTGCTGGAAATGGCTTACCCAACCAATACCCCTGAGCATAATCAACGCCTATCTCTTGTAGACAATGATAGGTTGCCTCGTTCTCAACAAATTCAGCAATGGTCTTCATTCCCATCACCTTGGCAACCTCATTAATGGCTCGCACCATGGCCTGGTCGATCTTGCTTTGATCCATCTCACGCACAAAGGAACCATCAATCTTCAAATAATCCACCGGGAAGTTTTTCAGATAAGCAAACGAACTCATTCCTGAACCAAAGTCATCCAACGCAAATGAGCAACCCTTTTCTTTAATCCGGTTAATAAAGAACAGGGCTGAATCAATATGATTAATTGCCGTACTTTCAGTGATTTCAAAACAGATCTTATGCGCCTGATCACCTATCACCGATAATTGATCCAGTACGAAATCCAGGAAACCCTTATTATCAATTGACTGCCCGGAAAGATTAATAGCAACCGATATATCTGAACCATTTTCAAAATGATTCTGTAACAATTTTATTGTATTGCTGACCACCCAACGATCAATCATCATCATTAATTGATAACGTTCCGCAGCAGGTAAAAACGTACCCGGCAAAACATGATTCCCTGCCTCATCACGTAAGCGAATCAACACCTCATAATGCTGCACAGAGCGATCACTTGTGGCATGAATTGCCTGCAAAAATAATTCAAAACCATCCTCTTCGGAGGCGCGTCGCATAAATGAAAGCAGCCCCATTTCTTCCCTACGTTGATGCAACGCAGCATCATCAGGACGATAGACATAAATACGGTCTCGCCCATCCTCTTTTGCCTTGTAACAGGCCATATCGGCTGCCGACAATACATCAGCAACCGTCTCGAATAATGTGCTCACTGGCGCCAAGCCAATACTGACACCCACCTGGAATTTTTTACCTTCCCACAGGAACTGAAAATCATTGACTGCCTGTCTCAGACCATCAGCAACCTCCTCTGCCTGTTCCATGGAACAATACATCAGTAACAAACCAAACTCATCACCGCCCAATCGCGCCAACACATCGGCCTTACGCAAGCGAGACAACAAGTGCGCCGTCAGATTTTTAAGTAATTGATCTCCGGCCGAGTGCCCACAAGTATCATTAACAACCTTGAACTGATCCAGATCCATATAACACAGGACATGCTGTACATCATCACGTTTAGCAATTTCCAGTGCCCGCTTCAAATCATTATCAAACTCTCTGCGATTATATAAACCGGTGAGGGAATCATGTGAGGCATAAAAGGATAATTCATTCTGTAAGGCCAGGGATTCACTGATATCATGCAACACCATGACTGCACCATAAACAAAACCCAGGGGATCAGGAACCGGCGCTACTGACATTGTTGCCATTACCTCAACACCACCACCCAGCGTTACAATACTCCCCACTTCCAGTTCCACCGTCTTGTTATGCGACAAACATTCAAGCACGGGATGCATAACCTTCTTGCGAGTTTTCTTATTAATCACAGGTAACAAGGCATCAATCCTTTTACCGAGGCTTTCTTCCTTGCTACACATCATCAAATCAAGAGCCATGGTATTAATATCAATAACACGAGCATCCTGATCCACTGTCACCACCCCCTCAGCAATGGAGTGCAGGGTGATAACCGCCAGATCTTTGGCATACTGCAAGTCTTCCTCGGATACCTGACTGTTGCTCAGCGCCTCATTAATAAAACCTGAAACATAGGCAAATTCATCCTTTGTTGATGTATCAAAAGATAAATCTGTATCACCTTGTGAGATCCGCTTAGCGGTTACCACCATGGCCTGTAGTGGTCGGGTCAAAATACGATCCAGCACCCATTTAAGTAACATCCCTGATATGAGCAATATCAAACCCAGCACAATCACCATCTCACTACGCCGAGCATGAATACTTTCTTCCAGATCAGGAAAATAGACCTTTATTTTCAGATCCTGTTCCAGGTCACGCACAAAACCCAGGTTAACATCATACTCCCAACGTTGCGCATCAGCAGTATCGGCCAGATTACCGACTGATACCAGTAACACACCCTCCTTGTACAAATCCACAGCAATATCTTCATATTCAACAATATCTTCATATTCAGCAATGACCTTATTAAGGTAATTATTGGCCTCTTGTTGATTAATTTCTTCATCACTATGATTGAGCCGAACATGCAACTGGTAGGCCAGGTTATTAGCCATCATGGTACGTTGCTCGGTAATCGTTTCACGGATATTACCCAGCAACATGATAGCAAAGACAACACCGATGACTGCCAACCCCCAGAAAACAATAATTGTAATCTTCAGGGAAAGATGCTTTTCACCCTCCCTTTCTGTGTCATTCATATTGAATTCACTTAAAACCAACCCAGCGCAAGCTCAATACAATGGGGCAGATACCACTCAAACCCGCACCCATCAAGGCAAAACCAATAAACCAGGGGAACCACCAGATAACCTCAGCTATCGGTAAGGTGGATGCAAAAATAAAAACCGCAATAATAAACCGCAGGGCACGTTCTGCCTCAAAGGAAAAACAATTTCCACAAGCATTCGGATCATTAACCAACGTATCAGCCCCATAACGCAACCTGGATATCATCGCCGGAACCCGAAAATTAGTTAAGCCTTCAAAAAGAAGCACGACTACCAAGGCATAAATAACATCCATAGAGGGGATATATAAGCCCACAACAATCCACAACCCAATGATAACTCTAAACATTCTTTCAGACATCCTATATCCCCCTAGTCTACCAACACCACAGTAGCACCATGATAATCCACCACCGCACCCATTTCATCAAATTATATGAGCTAACCAAGCCTCTCTAGTTGCTCACTATATTCCAACCATTCCATCTCCATAATCTCACATTGATCATCAATCTCTGCTTTTTCCAACAACAACGCCTTTAATTCAGACTTATTCTCCGCCTGGTATATTGCTGCATCAGCAAGCGCCTGTTCAATTTCACTTTTTCTTAACTGCGATAAAGCAAGCTGCTCTTCCAGCAAACCAATCTTACGACGCAGGGGCTGGCTTCGTTTTCTTGCCTCTGCCTCTTCACGCCGCCGGTTTTTTCGATCAACATTATCGGCTTTTCTAGAGACATCCTGTGTAGCTAGCGGTAACTGTTTCGATTGCTGAAGCAACCATTGTGGATAATCATCCAGACTCTCGGCAAAGGTATCCACGTCACCATTATGCACCATTAATAAGCGATCACAGGCTGAACGTAACAGATGCCGGTCATGCGAAACCAGCACCATCGCACCCTCAAAGCTCTGTAGTGCCATAACCAGTGCCTGACGCATTTCGATATCAAGGTGATTCGTCGGCTCATCCAGTAACAACAAGTTGGGACGCTGATAAACCAGCATCGCCAATACCAAACGTGATTTTTCACCCCCGGAAAAATCCCCGACAGGATGGTTCACCTGATCATCCAGAAAACCAAACCCACCCAGGAACCCCCTTAATTCCTGTTCCCTCGCCTTGCCATCAAGTGCAGCAATATGTTCCAGCGGTGACCAATCCGCATGCAACTGATCCACCTGATGTTGCGCAAAATAACCAATATGCAGATCTTTGGCTCCTTGCCGTTCACCATCAACCGTAGCAATCACCCCTGCCAACAATTTGATTAAGGTCGATTTACCCGCACCATTAGGCCCCAACAGACCAATACGATCATGTGGGGACAGGGTTAAATCCACCCCCGAAAATATCTGATGATCCGCGTAGGCCACCTCTGCTGAGGATAAAGTCAACAATGGATTGGGTGACTTCAAGGGCGGCTTAAAAACAAAATGAAAAGGAGAATCAACATGTGCCGCAGCAATCACTTCCATACGTTCCAGTGCTTTAACCCGACTCTGAGCCTGTTTCGCCTTACTTGCTTTGGCTTTAAAACGTTCCACAAAGGAGTGCATGTGCGCAATCTCTCGTTGCTGCTTGACATACATCGCCTGCTGATTCGCCAACCGTTGTGCCCTCACCTGTTCAAAATTGGTGTAATTACCTGAGTACAGAGACAGCTTCCCATGTTCAATATGCAGAACATTATCCACCGCACGATCAAGGAAATCCCGATCATGCGAGATCAGCAACAAGGTTCCTGAATAACGTGTTAACCACTCCTCCAACCAGATCACGGCATCCAGATCAAGATGATTCGTAGGTTCATCCAGCAACAACATATCGGAGCGACACATCAAGGCTCGCGCCAGAAACAGGCGCATACGCCAACCACCGGAGAACTCGGCAACATCACGTTGCTCATCACCACTCTTGAAACCCAGGCCATGCAATAACTGACCCGCACGACTCTGCGCCTGCCAAGCACCAATCTCTTCATTACGGGCATGTAACAGACCTAGGCGATGACCATCATCCTCTTGCTCCGCTTGTGCTATCTCAGCCTGTAACTGACGTAATTCAACATCACCATCAAGCACACAATCCAGCACCGTCTGTTGCTGCAAGGCCTGTTCCTGCTCCACATAAGCCAGCACCCAGGAAGAGGGTAATTGCACATCACCCGTATCAGGCTGTAATTTATGTCGAATCATGGCAAATAAGCTGGATTTGCCACAACCATTAGCACCAACTATGCCCACTTTTTGCCCAGGGTGCACCTGTATATTGGCTCCCTCGAACAATAAACGGGTGCCTCTTCTTAGTGACAGATCATTAAATTGCAACATCGAACTATACCGACTCCAACGCTATTACCTGAATAATGTCATTATTAACCGTCCACTTCAGGTCAAAATCGTACAAGCGCATACCATATTCCCGATCAACTTCCGGTTTGTTTTTCGAAGCATTATAAGCGGGTCGTGGATCTAATTGTAAAAGTGACACAATCATCTGCCGCAGATTCACAAGGCCATCAGCCTCCTTCTCCATACAGATCTGTTCTGCCAGAGGGCTAAATTGCACCAACCGATCACCTTCTGGTACTTCTCTTGCGTAACCACCCACCGCATCCGGTATTGCATCGACGTAAGGCAAATAAGGCTTTATATCTATAACAGGTGTCGCATCCATCAGATCAATACCGGATAACTCCAACATCAACTTGCCTTCCTTACGATAAATAGCTTCCAGTCGCACAACCGATAGACCCACAGGATTAGGACGAAAGGTCGAACGGGAGGCAAAGACACCGATACGTTGATTACCACCCAGACGTGGGGGACGCACCGTTGCCTTCCACTCAGAGCGTGCCGTCGCATGAAATAAAAATAACAGCCAGATATGACTAAAGCCTTGCAGTTCACGCAAGGCCTCATCACGATCATAGGGAGATATCAATTCAAGCTGTGCTCGCGCCTCCGGCACCAGTCCCGGCTGCCGTGGAATACCAAACTTTTCCTTAAAACAGGAGTGAATAATACCAATAGGTGACATTGATACTGAGGGTAATGGGGGGGTATATGACTTCAAGATATTTTCCAGCATAGAATCGAGAAGTTATTATATCATTGCCATCCCATTTAGGTAGGGTGCGTACCACGCACCAATCAAAAACAAATTATTCAAAACATGAAATAACCCAGGGTTGCAGATACAAGGCAATTGATACAGCAAGGCTATATTCCTGCGTCGAACCCACGCTGACTGTCGGTAGCATAATAGCGATAAAAATAAGCGGAATAAATAACAGTATCGTTCTAAGTCTCATACCCCGGCCCCATAATGAAATTTCATGGTACTAATTATGGGATCATAGCAAAAAAAATCCGTGACCATTCTCTCGTATCCATGTGAAGACCATCACAAAACCAGGCCTTTATGACGTTCAGGGGACTTTACACCAATCCACCCGTTGATAACCATGCCGAAAACAATAGGCCAACCATTTCTGCAAAAAACGATTCATCTCCCAAATATGCTTCAGATCATAATTCTCACGCGTTCGATCATAGCGAATAGGGGTCTTGCCACGACGTCTGCCACAGGATAAAACTTCCGCTAAACGGGCATCATGATAGATTCTTAGCTTAATATCCGGTAAGACATGCACCACATCTTCTTCTTGTAAGAGATAGGTAAGATGCATAACCGTGGTAAAGCGGGTGCGTTCAATAATCCTCAGATGTATATCCAGCAACCCATCAACCTGCAGCATAAAAGCGGTATCTAACGGCATTTCATTATTAATCAACGCCGTTAAACGAATATAATTATCCTCATAAATCGCCATTAAATCGGCAAGATTATGTACTCTGGTAGTTTGATATTCACAAGCTCGCATAAAAACCATGTAAAATATGTGTGGATATTTCTTCTACCGACTGATGTGTCACATCCAGCATCGGCAACTGTTCCAATCGACAAAGTTCAGTAAGACAAGACAACTCCCTTTTACATTGCTTCAGAGAGGCATATCGACTATGCGGAAAACGTTCTGCCCTGATTTCATGCAAACGCTCTGCGGAGATCATCAAGACCAGAATCTTCGCTTTGTATTCACGCAAGCCATCAACCAGGCACTCCCTATCCAGATCCTTATCCACCAAGGGGTAGTTAGCCACCTGCAGGCCCGAATGCAAAGCCATAAAAAGACTGACCGGGGTCTTTCCTGAACGCGACACACCCAACAGGATGATATCAGCATCCACATAGCAGTGCATCGACTCACCATCATCAACCTTGAGTGCAAAATCAAGTGCCCTCATACGTTGATTATAATCAGCAATCTTACCAACGGCGTGTAATTGCCCCACCGCGGGTTCAGCAACAACATCAAGATAAGCCTGCAAACCCGGTATAAAGGTATCAAATAGATCGATCGATAATGCCTTGCAGGTAGACAAGGTTTGACGTAGCCCGGCATCACTGATTGTTGAAAAAACCAGTGGGGATGCCGCACCCTCATCAATCAAGCTATTCACCTGTGTGACGACCGTCTGTAATTCAGATGCCTGTTGTAGATAAGGGATACGGTGGTATACAAACGCACACTGATCAAACTGGGACAACAGACTACGTGCCATTGCCTCAATGGTAATACCGGTATGATCCGATAGTAAAAAAACGTCGCGTTGCATCAAACCCCCATAAAGATATTTCATACTACACAAATTTCGTATATTGTACTAACCATGAGTCATAACATTGCACACTTTAACTCATTGTCCATGACAGATATCGAACAGGTAGGCGGCAAAAATGCCTCTCTGGGAGAAATGATTGGCGAACTATCCGATCTTGGCATTGAGGTTCCCGATGGTTTTGCAACCACAGCCGATGCCTATCGGGATTTCCTGCAACAGGATAATCTATCTGAACGCATCTATCACACACTGCAACAACTCGATCATAATGACATCCAGTCACTAACCGAGGCGGGACGCATGATCAGACAATGGGTTGAAGAAGCCCCTTTTCCAGCCACACTGGAACAAGACATTATTGATGCCTATGAAACCCTGGTAGAAAAATACGGGAAAGAGGCATCCTATGCCGTGCGCTCATCGGCTACCGCTGAGGATCTACCTGATGCCTCCTTTGCCGGTCAACAGGAAAGCTATTTGCATATCCAAGGCACGCAACAAATTTTGGGTGCTATCAAACAGGTCTATGCCTCATTATTTAATGACCGCGCTATCTCCTATCGGATGCACCAGGGGTTTCCCCATGAACAGGTTGCACTATCCGCTGGTATACAATTAATGGTACGCAGTGACCTCGCCACCAGCGGTGTACTTTTCACCCTGGACACAGAATCCGGATTTGAGGGTGTCGTCTTTATCACATCATCCTATGGCCTGGGTGAAACCATCGTGCAAGGTGCTGTTGATCCCGATGAATTCTATGTCCACAAACCCATGCTAAAACAAGGCAAACAAGCCATTATTCGTCGTAACATGGGTAATAAAGCCATCAAGATGATCCATGCCGAAAAAGGTATCCAAACGGTATCGGTGAATAGTGAACAGGCTCACTTATTCTCCCTGTCGGATGAGGATGTCCTGGAGCTGGCCCGTTACGGGGTCATTATTGAAAAACACTATGGCAGACCAATGGATATCGAGTGGGCCAAAGATGGTATTAACGGACGCTTATACATTGTTCAGGCTCGGCCTGAAACCGTCGAAAGCCACCATGATAAACTCAAACTACAACGTTACCGGTTAAATGAAGAAGGTACAGTAATTGTTACCGGGCGCAGTGTTGGCAACCGAATCGGACGTGGCCCTGCCCGTGTTATCCAGGATCCCTCACAGATGCATACGGTAAAAAAAGGGGATGTTCTGGTTACCGACATGACTGATCCTGATTGGGAACCCATCATGAAACGTGCTGCAGCCATCGTCACTAATCGGGGGGGACGTACCTGCCATGCCGCTATTGTCGCGCGTGAACTAGGCATACCCGCACTTGTTGGCAGCATTGATGCCACCAGCAAAATCAAAGATGGCGATGAGATTACCGTCTCATGTGCGCAGGGTGATTCCGCCTATGTTTATGCAGGATTACTCGATTATGAGATACAGGATATCGCGCTGGATAAGCTACCCGATATTGATATCAAACTGATGCTCAATGTCGGCAATCCGGAGCGTGCCTTTGACTTCCAGTTTTTACCCAATGCCGGTGTTGGCCTCGCACGCATTGAATTTATTATCAATCAAATGATTGGCATCCACCCCCGGGCGATACTGGAACACACAACACTTCCTGAAGCACTACAGCGTGAAATAACAAGCCGCAGCGCAGGCTATGGCGACCCCGTTACCTTTTACATTGTAAAGCTGGCAGAAGGTATCGGCACCCTCGCCGCTGCATTCTGGCCCAAACCCGTCATTGTGCGCTTGTCCGATTTTAAGTCCAATGAATATGCCAATCTTGTTGGTGGCCATCATTACGAGCCCGAAGAAGAAAACCCCATGCTGGGTTTTCGAGGTGCATCGCGTTACCTGTCCGAGTCCTTCCGCTCCTGTTTTGAACTGGAATGTATGGCACTCAAAAAGGCGCGCGAAGAAATGGGCTTTGATAATATCAGTATCATGGTGCCCTTTGTTCGCACCGTTGATGAGGCCAAACAGGTTATTCAACTACTGCATGAAAACGGTCTCACGCGGGGTGAAAATGGTCTACAGATATTTATGATGTGCGAGATCCCTGCCAACGCCCTGCTGGCTGAGGATTTCCTGCAATACTTCGATGGTTTTTCCATCGGTTCCAATGACCTGACCCAACTCACCTTGGGTATTGATCGTGATTCATCACTAATAGCGACACGCTTTGATGAACGCAATGATGCCGTCAAGGCACTGTTATCTCATGCCATACAAGCCTGTATCCATAGTAATAAATATGTTGGGATTTGCGGCCAAGGCCCTTCGGATCACCCCGACTTTGCCCGTTGGCTTATGCAACAGGGTATTGAGAGCATTTCACTAAACCCCGACACGATAATAGAAACCTGGTTGTACATCAGTAACGAAAATTCGTTAAAATAGCCCCCTTCCAATCAATACAAGCAATCATTCCATGAACAAATTACAACACCCCCTTATCCTTGATGCCAACGAACTGGAAGACCAGCTGTCGACAGCAGGACTGATCATTATTGATCTGAGCAAGATAGACAACTACAAACAACAACATATTCCCGGTGCCATCTTTCTGGACTATGGCAAGATCACACGCATGGAACGCCCGATCATGGGCTTATTACCCACAGCTGAATCATTCATACAATTACTCTCATCGCTGGGTATTCATAGAAATAGCCATATTGTTGCCTGTGATGACGAAGGCGGTGGTAAGGCGGCACGCCTGCTCTGGACGCTGGATCTTATTGGTCACAGCAACTTCTCATTACTGAATGGCGGCATGCATAGCTGGATTAATGAAGGTCATCCCACCACGCAGGATATCCCGCAGGTCACCGCAACCCACTATGATGCAGCCAGTCATTATCTACCATCAGGTATCGCCGACAAGGCATATATTATGGAGCACCTGAATGATGATGACTGCCAGATTCTGGATGCCAGAAGCGCGATAGAGTACAACGGTCAAAAGGCCTTTTCCCAAAAAGCAGGACACATCCCCGGCGCCATTCATTTCGAGTGGACCGAAGCGATTGATATGAATAATAACCTGCGTCTCAAAGAGACCGCTCAAATAGAGGCCGCACTACAGCAGCATGGACTGGTCAAAGATAAGGAGATCATCGCCTACTGCCAAAGCCACCATCGCTCTGCCTTTAGTTGTATCGTATTAAAGTCATTGGGTTACGAGAAGGTACGCGGCTACCCTGGCTCATGGTCCGATTGGGGGAATAGCCCCGAAACTCCGGTGGAGATTTAACATAGATCCCTGCATACGCGAGGATGACAAATTTATTGGTGCGTAATACGCACCCTACCAAACTGCGCGCATAACGGTAGAGTGCGTACCACACACCATTAGATCTTAAAAAAGTGTTCCCGGTAATGGGTCAGCTCACGAATTGAGTCATAGATATCATCCATCGCCAGATGACTACCTTTTTTAACGAAACCATTAGTGACATCCGGTGCCCAACGACTTGCCAACTCCTTGATAGAACTGACATCCAGATTACGATAATGAAAATATTCTTCCAGACCCGGCATCAAACGTGCCATAAAACGTCGATCCTGACAGATACTGTTACCACACATCGGTGATACTCCGGCGGCTACATGCTCTCCCAGAAAGGCAATGGTTTGACGCTCTGCCTCAGCACAATCAACGGTGCTATCTTTAACGCGTTGGATCAAGCCCGAACCACCATGTTGCTTTTGATTCCACTCATCCATTGCCGACAAGATTTCATCGCTCTGATGAATTGCCAACACTGGCCCTTCCTCCAATACATTCAGCTGATCATCCGTTACTACCGTCGCAATCTCGATAATCACATCATTGAACGTATCCAATCCGGTCATTTCCAGATCAAGCCAGATTAAATTACTGGAAGATTGTGTCATAATTCACCCCTAATATCGTATATAGTGTCATATTCTAGCAAAAGCTGGCCAACAACACAGATTTACAAGGTTATTATTTTTAATGAATGAAATCAGCATCTATTTTCTTTTTGTACTAGCGGCCTCTATCTTGCTTCAACTATGGCTGGAAAAACGCCATGTTAATTATGTAGGCAAACACCGTCGTCAGATCCCGACTGACTTCCAGGACCAAATCACCCTGGATGAACATCAAAAGGCCGCCGATTACACCATTGCCAAGTCAAAATCCGGTGTTATCGAACTCTTTTACAGTAGCCTGTTACTGGTATTATGGACCTTAGGTGGCGGACTGGATCTGCTGGATAACCTATGGACACAATCCGACCTAGGCAATCTAATGACCGGGGTTGGTGTCATCATCAGCGCATTTTTATTGATGTCCCTACTGGATCTCCCAGTATCCATCTACCACACCTTCAAACTGGAGGCGCGCTTTGGTTTCAATCGCACCACCCCCGCAACCTTTATTAGCGATCTATTCAAACAGACCGCGTTAACCCTGGTTATCAGCATTCCCCTGGTCAGTCTTATTTTATGGTTAATGCAGGTCTCCGGCGAGCTCTGGTGGCTTTATGTGTGGGGCGTATGGATGAGCTTCAGTCTATTGATGATGTGGGCCTATCCCGCCTTTATTGCACCGCTATTCAATAAATTTAATCCACTTGATAACCCCGAACTGGAAGAACGTATCAGCAAACTATTAAAACGCTGTGGATTCACCAGTAATGGTATTTTTGTCATGGATGGCTCAACACGTTCGGGACATGGCAATGCCTACTTCACTGGACTGGGTAAAAATAAAAGGATTGTATTCTTTGACACCCTACTGGAATCACTTGAGGGTGAAGAGGTTGAAGCAGTATTGGCTCATGAACTCGGCCACTTCAAGCGCAAACATATACAAAAACAGATCGTCTCAATGGCCATTATCAGTCTATCAGGACTCGCCCTACTTGGTTGGCTAATGCAACAACCGCTCTTTTATAGTGGCCTAGGGGTTAGCCAGCCCTCAACATATATCGCATTGTTATTGTTTATGATGGTTGCCCCACTCACCAGTATAGTATTGCATCCGCTAATGAGTTTACTCTCCAGGCGTTACGAATTTGAAGCGGATGAATATGCCGCCACACAAACCGACTCGCGCCATCTGATTACTGCCCTGGTTAAGCTCTATAAAGAAAATGCGAGCACCCTGACACCTGACCCGCTTTATTCTGCTTTTCATGATTCTCATCCACCGGCACCGGTACGCATAGCACACCTTGCCCGTATCACCAGAGCCTCATGACAGTAGCCGCGCAAACCCGCATTGGTCTGGTCATCACCCAGCATGGGCGCACCAGTATTATCGAGGATGAAGAAGGGCAACTACATCGATGCAGTAGTCGCAGAAAACTGGAACGTATCGTCTGCGGTGATCAGGTTGACTGGCAGGCCGATGGTGATCGTAGTCATGGTGTCATCACTGGTATACACAAGAGACGTAGCGTTCTGTGCCGACAACACCTACGTGGCGACAACCGTCCACTGGTCGCCAACATTGATCAAGTGGTCATCACCTGCGCCCCTTACCCTGTTCTCAGTGAAGGACTGATTGATCGTTATCTGGTTGCTGCTGAACTTATTGGTTGTAACAGCCTGCTATTGCTCAACAAGGCCGATATGTTGTCCAGCGATGAACTGGCACAACACCGCCAACGCCTACAGATCTACAGTCAGATTGGTATTGAGCTATTAATCGTCAGCGCACACCAAAATGACAGCCTGGCTGATCTCAGAAAACACCTGATCAACAACACCAGCATCCTGGTTGGTCAATCCGGTACTGGCAAGTCATCACTCACCAACGCCTTGCTACCCGATAAGGATATCCGTGTTGGTGCGCTGTCTGAGGGCAGTGGTTTAGGTCAACATACCACCAGTAGTAGCACTCTGTATCATCTGCCCGAAGGCGGCAGTCTGATCGATTCACCCGGGGTGAGAGATTTTCGACTATGGAAACTGGAGGCCGAAGAATTAATGCATGGCTTCAGGGAATTCAAGTCCTACCTTGGGCAATGCCGTTTTCATAATTGTCGACACGTCAACGAACCCAACTGTGCTGTTCAATCGGCTACAGATCGTGGTGAAATTGATCCCGCACGACTCGCTAGCTATCGGAATATCCTTGAGGGCTTTACTGAGTAATAGAATGGGGACAGACCTTAGGTCTGCCCCCGAAATATATCAACCCGGCGGCCAGGTCATGCCGCGCCCACCCAACACATGCAGATGCAGATGAAACACCGTCTGACCCGCACCCGCATTACAGTTCAGCACAGAACGATACCCTGCCGCATCAATGTCCGCCTCCTTTGCGATATGCGCGGCAGCCAGAAATAGTTCACCCATTAATACAGCATCCTCTGGCACCACATCATTCAATGTTGCTATATGACGCTTAGGAATAACCAGCGCATGAAACGGTGCCTGCGGAGAGATATCACGAAACGCCAGCACATCATCAGTCTCATACAAGGCATCCGCCTGTATCTCACCACTCACCATCTTGCAAAATAAACAATCTGACATAAAAAACTCCTGATATCGGAACACTATAGGTTCCCACGCAGGAGCGTGGGAACCAGAAAATCCCCCTAACACCCCTCCACTAACCCACAAGAGATAGGAGTGACTCTTTTCTCGAACCAAATTCACACATAATAATCAATCGAACGACCACTCCCGCCCTCACCCATATCACTACGCGCCTGGGTAATATAACTACTCACCATATATCGGGGTGAACTAGAATATTGTGGCTCACGCCCGGCAAGATAGGACTGTGTGGTTTCATAAGAACCGACTGAACGTTGTAATAGCTCACCCTGTACTGTGCTGGCGGTATTATTCCGCACAGGTGCTACTGGTACAGCAAGCGCCTGTTGCCTGTCGGCATCTCTTGATCTTTGTACCGGAACCGGGAGTCGGGTACGACTAACCTGGGTATAAAGGGCCAGTGATGAGCCGCCGATATTCACCCGCTATACCTCTCTGCGCCCGGCAAAGGCATGGCTCAAGGTTCCCCCATCCAGATATTCCAGCTCACCACCCAGCGGAACACCATGTGCAATACGTGAGGCCTTGATACCTCTATCCCGCGCCAACTCAGCAATAAAATGAGCCGTCGCCTCACCTTCTACGGTGGGGTTAGTCGCCAGGATGATTTCTTTTACTTCACCCTCATTCATATGGCGGATCAACACTTCCATACCCAGTTCATCCGGGCCAATTCCATCCAATGGCGAAAGATGCCCCATGAGAACAAAATAGCGTCCCTGATAGCCAATGGATTGCTCCACAGCGGCGACATCAGCAGGCGATTCAACCACGCAGATGATGCTTCGATCACGCGTATTAGAGGCACACAAAGGACACAATTCCGCGTCACTAAAGGAACGGCAATCCCGGCAATTTTTAATCTCATCCATCGCCTGCAGCAGAACCCGTGACAGACGCCGACCCTCATCGCGATGACGCTCCAGCAAATGATACGCCATGCGTTGTGCAGACTTAGGTCCAACTCCCGGGAGTACCCGCAAGGCCTCAATCAATTGTTCAAGCTGTGCTGGAAGAAACATGCTGTTCTATGAGGCCTAAAAAGGCAGACTCATACCCGGGGGAAGTTGCATCCCACCCGTAACCGATGCCATCTTTTCTTCCGTAGTGCTGGCAACACGTTGTACGGCATCATTAATCGCTGCCGCCACCAGATCCTCCAGCATTTCTTTATCATCACCAAATAGGGCATCATCAATACTAACCCGACGAACCTCATGCTTACCGGTCATCAACACGCTCACCATGCCACCACCCGCCTGCCCGGTAACTTCCATATCCGCTAATTCCTGCTGTGCCTTCTGCAAATTAGCCTGCATCTGCTGCGCCTGCTTCATGATATTTCCCATACCACCTTTCATACACTACACCTCTCTTACAACCCTACTTACACTACAAATTTAGGGATAGGGATTACCTGTCTTTATCAGAGACCGACACCCGCAGGGATGCGGGTGTCGAGCCACCATGAATGGTTTCACGGCGCATCGCTGATAAAGGCAGGTAATCCCTATCCCGGATTCATTACACTATAGCTCAATTTAACCCTCAGGCAACAAGGAACGCACCGATGTCTCCACCACCTCAGCCTGAAAAACATCCTGCATAACCTTAACCTGTGGATCCTGTTGAATAGAATCCCTGGCGGCCAACAAACGTTCATCATCACTACGCAACTGTTGCTTTGCCGGTGTCTCGCGATCCAGCACATGGGTATGAATAATTAATTTTATCGTATCATCACCCAAACTCTGACATAGTGCCGTCTGTAAACGCTCCTCAGCACGGGGATTACCCAGCTGAATATGCGCCTCATCCAGACACAGGTGGATCAACTGACCCTCAAGACGATCAAATACACTATTGACCGCTAGTTCACGGGTAAGCCCACTAATCTGTAGATTCTTAACAAAACCAATCCAGTTATCCTGCGTCAACTCGGTGGATGTCAATTTCGGGCGGCTATCTTTTTGTGCTGAGGGCACTGCAGAGGGCTTTGCTACCGAGGTCACCGGGGGCTTTAACACTGCACCAGGTTTGGCTATAACCCGCTTTACGTTGTCACCATCTTGCATCTGTCCTGGCCGAAATGCATACATACGCAACATCAACATATCAAAACCACCACGCGGATCGGGTGCTAACTCAATATCTTTTTGTCCCAACAAGGCAATCTGATAATAAAGTTGAACATCCTCTGGCGAGATCTGCTGTGCTAACTGTTCTATATATTCCTTGCCACTGACTTCATCATTTAATGCATCCGGAACCAGTTGCAAGGTAGCAATCCACTGTAATACCGATAACATATCTTTAATAACGGCTCGATAATCAGGTGCCTGCTCCGCTAACTCTGTGGTTTGCTGAAGCAGAGTCGAGGCATTGTTATTAGCCAATGCCGATAACAGATAAAACACATGATTGCGATCAATCGTACCCAACATTGAGCGCACATCTGCGGTATTCACCTTGCCACCACTAAAGGAAATAGCTTGATCCAACAAACTCAGAGCATCACGCATACTGCCGTTAGCAGCATGCGCCAACTCATACAAGGCCTCGGCATCGGCTTCAATACCCTCTTGCTCCATGATATAAACCAGATGGGTCTGAATCTGTGCGACCGGCAAACTCTTTAAATGAAATTGCAGGCAGCGCGAAAGAACCGTAGGGGGTAACTGTTGAGGGTCGGTGGTCGCCAATAAAAACTTCACATGTGGCGGGGGCTCTTCCAGGGTCTTAAGCAGGGCATTAAAGCTGTGCTTGGTTAACATGTGCACCTCATCGATCAGGTACACCTTGTAACGTCCCCGTGTCGGAGCATATTGCACATTTTCCAATAGCTCGCGGGTATCTTCCACCTTGGTTCTTGAAGCAGCATCCACCTCAATCAAATCGACAAATCGCGCCTCATCAATCTCACTACAGGCCGAACACTGGCCACAAGGCGTCGAGGTAACGCCTTGTTCACAATTTAATGACTTTGCCAGAATTCTGGCAATGGTCGTCTTACCAACACCTCGAGTACCGGTAAGAAGATAAGCATGATGCAGACGATCCGTATTCAGTGCATTACTCAAGGCCTTGACGACATGCTCCTGACCCACCATCTCGGAAAAGTCATGCGGCCGCCACTTTCTTGCAAGCACTTGATAAATCATGATAAAAGATCACCCAGAGATCGACAAAATTTGGAGGTAATCAGTACCAGCCACTTCCCGGCACACAAATCCACTGCTGCGGCTGCTCCCTTCCAGGTCTGACCGGGTTCACAGTTTATTGTTGCGAGAGAACCAGCACTGACTACCATAAGCGGGTAATATTACCAGTTTTAGGCTTATCAAAACAACAAAAAACAATCTAATTAGACCAGTTTATCAATATTTTTCAATAGGTCACTGGATTGAAAAGGTTTATACAAAACACTATCGATACCCTGCACGCCCTCATATTGTTTATCACTATAACCTGTCATCAGGATCACAGGGATATTCCCACGCAATGCCAACACCTCCTGAGCCAGTTCAATTCCCGTCATATAAGGCATATCCTGATCGGCAATCAACAGGTCATAATCATCAATATGATGGCTAAAATGGTTCAATGCAGACTTACTATCATATTCCAGATGGACCCGATAACCATGATGACCAAGCACTTCGGCAATAAATTCAGCCAGCGCCACTTCATCATCCACCACCAGGATACGAGCCTCTGATTGATATATAGGGTCAACCACCTGCGAAGAGACCTCAGCTTCCACTTCGCCTTCTGCCTCAGGCGACGCTACCGGAAATAGCAGACGGAATAATGAATACTCGCCCGCCACTGACTCCACTATAATATGCCCACCCTGCTCATGCAGAACGCCATGCAATGCCGACAGACCCATACCTGTCTTACCCGACATTTCATCGGTTGTATAAAAAGGCATAAAGATACGTTGCCTATCATACTGAGTTATACCCTTCCCGGTATCCCGCACATACAGCTCGACAAAATCACCCACAATACGACTTTCACAGGAGGCACAAAAGGCATCCTCTGCCGTATACAATCGAACTCCCAGTTCAATATGACCTTTCTCATTCATCGCATCACAGGCATTGGTTATTAAAATAATTAGCATCTGATGAATATGCACCGGATCAACACGAACCTGTTTGGTATTATCCGGCATATCCAACTGAATACGCACCGATGATGGTAATACGGATGTTAATACCTTCAATGACTCCTTGATGATTGCAGGCAACTGAACCAATTGGTGACTTTCCGCACTATTCTGACTAAACGCCACCATCTGCTTAACCAGATCACTGGCAGCAGAGCCTGCCATATAGATCTCATCCAGATAATCTTTAAGCTCACTATTACCCGACTGTTCACACCATTCCTTACCGAGTTCGGCATAGCCCAGTATTGTCGCCAGTTTATTGTTAAAATTATGCGCAATACTACCGGTTAACTGACCAATGGCCTCGATCTTTTGCGCACGCTGAAAATGTTTCTGCAACTCATGTTGCTGCGTAATATCACGCTTGATTGCAATATAATGAGTAATTTCACCATCACCAGCAGAAACCGGTGTGATGGTCTGTTCTTCTATATAAATTGAACCATCCTTTCTCTTGTTCCAGAGATTTCCACTCCAGATATCTCCCTTAATAATCGTATCCCAAAGATTTTTATAAAAACCTACATCCTGCTTGCCTGACTTCAAAACACGAGGTGTTTTCCCTTCGACCTCAGCCAGCTCATAACCGGTCATCTTTTCATAGGCAGGATTAACCCATAAAATAACCCCAAGCCTGTCAGTAATAACAATACCTTCCGGTGTCGCCTCCAGAGAAGAAGACATCAATGCCGGGTTTTTTAATAAAAAATCATTCACTAAACTCATATCAGCACCTAAGTAATAATCTCATCAACCAGTTGACGCAGCTCATCAGCCTGAAAGGGTTTTCTCAAAACATTTCTTGCCCCGACCAGGGCAGCAACTTCTAAATAATCAAAACGTCCTGTCACACCGCCACCACCTGATATTGCGATAATCGGTAGCTCCGGTAATTTTTCCTTAAGCGTCATAATCAGATCAATACCATGTTTCTCTGGCATGACAATATCGGTAATCAGCAGATCCACTTCATTACTTACAATAAGTGCCTCCGCCTCAATACCGTTTCCGGCTTCCAGCACCTTATGGGTCGCCGTTGCCAACATCCTCTGTAGCATTTTTCGTACTGAGGGCTCGTCATCAACAATCAATATTGTTTTCATCAAAACAATTCAACCTCACCGTTATCCATACCCGTCTGATGCACAGGATTATGCGCTGTCTTATCGGAGAAGCCGTGAGCCACCTGCATAGCTGCACGCAACCGCTCCAGATAATCATTCAAATCAAGGCTGGCATTCTTACTTCTTACCACACCAACCTCATCTCTTAACAAGGCATGAGCACCGGAAAAACTACACAGGGTATCCACTCTTTTTTGTAAGTGCCCAATAAGCTGATTGCTTATATCCTCAAACTGCATTGACTGTAATGCCATACCAACATCATGACTAATGGCCTCGGATATTGTAGACACCTGCTGCAATTCTTCGCTAACACTGAGGCTTTCCTGCTCCATCTCAAGCATGATTTCATCCATTCGATTTCTGGATTTCATGGTCAAGGTCAGATCATTCGAGGCAATACTTCCTACCACCGTCTTCACTGCCTGCATCGTATGCTCGATCTCCTGGTGATTGCTCCTGACCTCGGCACTAAACTGATCACTGCGCTGAGAAAGCGTTCTAATTTCATCAGCGACGACGGCAAAACCCCGTCCAGCCTCACCGGCACGGGCTGCCTCGATGGAGGCATTCAATGCCAACAGATTAGTCTGAGAACTAATACCATCGATCTCACTCAGGAGTCTTTCAATAGCCTCAATATTTCCATTCATAGTATGAATATCACTCACTAATCGCATTGAGCCATCACTCATTTTTTGTATACTATCAACGAAAATCGACATGATTTCAGTCACTTCCTCCTTAAAGCCTTTGCCATCATCTGAATTTTTCCCCGTCAACAAGTCAATCAACCGCATCACCATATCTGTCTGTTCTTTTGACTGTGCATCCAGCCCCAAAAAACTACCGGTAATACCCGCAATAGCATCCGCCTGTATAGAACGAACCCGATCCAGCTCATCACCCATCTGTGCAAACTGTTGCCTTTCCTCAGTATCCGCTAATGATATTAATTGCTCATATTCATTCGCCAGAGATTCATCAACTTTTTCATCCCGTTGCAATCTCACCAGGTTTTCAGATAATCCCTTATACAATAACCCGCTAGCCATTGCCCACAACAACATACCCAACACCAACAAGGATCCATAAAACACAGGCGCTTGTTCCCAAACAAGCAGTATCAGGTTAATACCCAATACAACAAAACCCGACATCACAAGGCCTGATACAGCGCCCAGATGCACTCCAAACCGATCTTTATATTCCGTAAACAAAAGAATCACCTTTAATAAAATTACATGGCTAACGACGACTGCTGTAAACCCAACAAATCCAGAAGCTTACCTTTATCCAGAGGTTTTTCCAGACAGGCTTCTGCACCCATAGCAACAATATCCTCTGCACTTTTCTTTGAGAAATAACCACTAATGGCAATAATACGAATATTGGCTGTATCTTTTGTCGCCTTCAGTAAACGACAAACCTCAAAACCATCCATCCCCGGCATCATAAGATCGAGTAAAACAATATCCGGGGTGAATTCACAGACCTTAAACCCCGCATGAAAACCATCATTAGCAACCCTGACTTGTACATACTTAGAGAAACCCGATAACAAGGCGTTGAGATAACCCGAGAACTGAATATCATCATCAATAATCAATACCCGTATTTTTTTCTTACCCGATTGATGTAATGCCATATTGCGCATAGCCGCAAAGCGCTCAACCTCTTCCATGAAAAAACGACGATGCCCACCCGGAGTAGTCATTGAGTTCAGATCACCTTCCGAGGCCCAACGACGCACCGCAGCAGGAGACACCATCAATAATTGAGCCACTTGCCCCGGCGTTAAATAAGATTTAATTTCCATAGATACCCTCTTCCAATTAACTGACTGACTAAATTAAATCGCACATTCAAGTATCAGGATAGAACTTATTTGCGTTTCTGCAAGTTTTTTTCATTAAAAATGCAAAATAAAATCACAAAAAACGCAAAAGACGGCATAAATACTGATTTTTCGTTTTATCGATACAGTCTGGATAAATATAGATGACCCCTATATAATACGCGCCACCTGAGTAATCTACGCGGTAGCGTATTCAGGGCATGGAGAGGTGGCCGAGCGGCCGAAGGCGCACGCCTGGAAAGTGTGTATACGGCAACGTATCGAGGGTTCGAATCCCTCCTTCTCCACCATATTCAATAAAAAGAGGGGGTCGAACCCGTTCTATAAAAGGGTTTGACCAGCGCCCAGCAGGGCGCGCAGAACGGGTAGCGAAGCGGATCGGCCCCGCAGGGGTGAGGCGTAGCCGAATAATCCCTCCTTCTCCGCCATATCAATAAAAACACCCCGTTTTTCGGGGCTTGTTTTATTTATTAATTGAACTAACCACGACCTGGTTACGCCCACCCTTTTTTGCCTTATACAAGGAAAAATCAGCCTGCTGTAGAAACATCTCCGCATTCATTGTGGCATCAGGCAGCGCACTATAAACCCCTAGACTCAAGGTACACACATCAGAGCCATCATGGTCGACATAGGGTATATCACGATTAATAATCTCCTGGCGTAAACGCTCTGCCAATAAGCGCCCTTGCTCAAGAGGGGTATTGGATAAAATAACAACAAACTCTTCACCACCATAACGCGCAACCATATCCGTATCACGCTGACACACTGAAGTCAGTGCTGAAGCAATATCTTTCAGGCAATCATCACCGGCAAGATGTCCATAGTGATCGTTATAACGCTTGAAATAATCAACATCCGCCAGGATCACAGTCAACGGTTGTTGATAACGGAGCCCCCGGGCAATCTCGAACTGCAAAAAGTCATCCATGTGCCGACGATTAGACAGCCCCGTCAAGCCATCAATATTTGCCAGATGCTGCAACGCCTTATTCGCTTTTTCCAGTTCACCGGACACCTGCAACAGGTTATGACGCATCGTTGCTATCCGTTGCATCGCCTTGATTTTCGCCTCCAGTACGACATAACTGATCGGCTTGAATAGATAGTCATCGCCGCCCGCATCAATACCCTTGGCAATATCATCCGGCTCTGCCCGACCACTTAAAAAGATAATCGGAATCCAATCATCTGAACAATCACGAATCGTTCTTGCTGCCTCATAACCATCCATAACCGGCATCATGACATCCATAAAGACCAGATCAAGCTCTTCACTTTGATAAACCGCTACTGCCTCCTGTCCGTTACTACAGGTGAGCACATCATGCCCCATCTTCTCCAGATAAGTTGTCATAACGAAACGATCCGTCATGGCATCATCAACCAACAGGATTTTCATACAAGACATTGATTCCATTTCCTCCAGGCACAATACATGCTCAAAGTATAACTTGTTACCTTCATATATCCACCATATTCCGCAAGGATATAATCTGGCACAATACCCCATATCCGTATCAACATAGTAACCACATCATGCCAACAAATTTTTACACATCCGCTCAGAGCTATAAACAGGACTTTTTATCCGGTCTTAATCGAATTCTTGATATTCCAGGACTAGGCACCTACATCCTTGCCTGTGCCAATGCCAGCTTTGACCCACTTATCTTCGCGGAAATGCGCCCCCGCTTGCAACAGGCCTTTAATCATTATCAGGAGGATTTATGCCTTGCCTTGAAAGAAGGCAAACCTGTTGATGTAGCGGACGATGATCTGATCGTCTTTCTAAAAATGGTCTGCATCAAATTCCCTGACCTGCAAGTCACTGAATGGCGACAACCAGCACAATGGAACATTCAATTCAACCCTCTACGTGCCCTGCGCCCGGCACGCAGTAGCCAACAACGGATACAGCAGATTCACCAGCCCTTTAACCCGGATGCCTTTCACTTTAACAAAACTTTTTTACAAAAAGAGGCGTTCTGGACAGGACAACTCGCCAACAAGGATATCACTCTGTACTACAACAAGTTTCCCTTTATCGATTACCACTTATTGTTGCTGCCAGAACGCGAACAATGCCTGCCACAACAACTCACTGAGGACTACCATCATTACGCTTGGCAAATCAGCCAGCAGATCAACCAGGATATCCCTGGCACCGGTCTCGCCTTTAACTCACTGGGTGCATTGGCCTCGATCAATCATCTTCATTTCCATTTATTTACCAGCGAACGTGACCTGCCTGTCACGCATTCACGCTGGCAACATAATGGGGGTAATGAGGAATATCCCTGTGATTGCCAGCGCATTGATTCTGCCGAACAGGCATGGCGTGTCATTCAACAATTACAGGATAACAACCAGGCGCACAACCTGATTTATCAGCATGGATCAATCTACATTATGGCGCGTAAGATGCAGGGTGATTACCCGCAACCCGTCTGGACCAGTGGTCTGTCATGGTATGAGTTAAGTGGGAACTTTGTTACTTTTAACCGGCAGGACTTTGAAATGCTTGATGATGAGAAAATCAGAGAGGCATTAGGTCGGGTATAGGCTATTCGTAGGGATGTCTTAGAATAATATTATCGTTACGATCTGGTCCGGTTGAGATCATATCCACTGGTACCTCAACCACCTCTTCCAGGCGTTTCAGATAGGCTTTGGCATTGGCAGGCAGGGCATCATAATCCTGCAGACCTGCGGTTGATTCCTGCCAGCCTGGCATTTCTTCATACACGGGTTCGCAATCAGCAAATTCTTCGGCACCAATCGGTGGCGTAACACGATCACTACCATCACTGATACTCTTGTAGGCAACACAGATCTTCAGCGTATCCAGACCATCCAGCACATCCAGCTTGGTAATACACAAACCGGTCAGACTATTAATCTGATTAGCGCGGCGCAGGGCAACGGCATCAAACCAACCACAACGACGTGAACGGCCGGTTGTTGCACCAAACTCATTACCCTTGGTACCCAGATATTCACCCACGTCATCAAATAACTCGGTCGGGAAAGGCCCGGCACCCACACGCGTGGTATAGGCCTTGGTTATACCCAGAATATAATCCAGTACAGCAGGGCCGACGCCACTACCACTGGCTGCACCACCTGCTGTTGTCGTGGATGAAGTTACAAAAGGATAAGTACCATGATCAATATCCAGCAAGGTCCCCTGAGCGCCTTCAAATAACACACTCTCGCCACGCTTCTGGCACTGATACAGGATCTCCGGCACATCACCCACCATCGGTCTTAACCGCTCCGCCATCGCCAGACCTTCATCCAGCACCTTTTGCACATCAACCGTGGGTTGTTTGAAATAATGTTGCAGTGAGAAATTATGGTAATCCAGAACCTCGCTCAACTTGCTACTAAAGCGTTCTGGATTAAATAAATCACCCAAACGCAGACCACGACGTGATACTTTATCTTCATAGGCAGGGCCAATACCACGCCCGGTGGTACCAATAGCTTTTTTACCACGGGCAATCTCGCGCGCCTGATCTAGCGCCACATGGTAAGGCATAATTAACGGACACGCCTCACTAATTTTAATGCGTTCACTAGCGGGTACGCCATTGCTCTCCAACATATCCATTTCTTCCAGCAGAGCCTGCGGCGAAAGCACGACACCATTACCAATCAGGCATTGCACACCCTCACGTAAAACACCAGAGGGAATCAGATGCAGCACGGTCTTTTCGCCATCAATAACCAGGGTATGTCCTGCATTATGTCCGCCTTGAAAACGCACAACGGCTGAGGCACGATCTGTTAGCAAGTCAACAACCTTACCCTTGCCTTCATCACCCCATTGCGTACCAATTACTACAACATTCTTACCCATATCACTTCTCTTTTTTGTTTTTTAGCTAAAGTTTTACAACTACCCACTGACCATTCTGCTGTTCCAGTACCCGATCACAACACATTACTGTCGTATCCTCTGACTCAGCCAGCGCACACACCACCCGTTCTCCGGAACACCTTAAATCCTGTATGGTCTGCAATAAATCAATATCGTGGCCTGCCGGTGCAAGAATACCATCACACATATTCGCTTGTTCGACCGCAGCGACCCTCAGCAAGACCTTGAGATCGGCACTAAAGCCCGTCGCTGAGCGGGAGCGACCAAACACCCCGCCAATATCGTCATAACGCCCACCACGCGCCAATTCCTGCCCGGAACCGGCCACAAAAGCAGCAAAAACAACACCTGTATGAAAGGCATAACCACGTAACTCTGCCAGATCAAAAAACAGGGTAACATCGGGTACACGTTGCTTAACCAGGACGGCAATCTGTTCCAGATTATGCAATGCCGCACACACCGCCTCACCCGCATCATCTAATAATTGATGCGCTTCAACCAAAACGCTCTCATCACCGTGTAAACAGGCCAGACGTGATAAACGGGATAAACATTGCTGACCCTTTTCATCCAGATTCAAAGAACTCAGTTGTTCAGCGATCTCCGGCAGAGCCTTACGTTGCATAGCATCGAACAGGCGTGTCTCCTGCGTCTCACTTAAGCCTGCATCCTGTGCCAATGCCCGAAAGATACCCACATGACCCAGATCAACATGAACATCCTTGACACCTGTTTTTTTCAGCGTCTCAAGCATCAGACAAAGAACCTCGACATCACTATCAATGCCTGAGTGCCCAAATAACTCGGCACCGACCTGCAAGGGACTTCTCGATGAGGCAAATCCCTCCGAACAAGTATGCAACACGGCATCCAGATAACAAAGACGCACTGGCGCATTACGGCGCAGCTTATGTGCATCAATACGTGCCGCCTGAGGTGTTATATCGGCACGCACACCCATCATGCGACCACTTTGCTGGTCAATCAGTTTAAAGGTCTTGAGATCAAGATCCGCGCCACTGCCCGTCAACAAAGACTCCAGATACTCAACCAGTGGCGGCATAATCAGGTCATAGCCCCAGCTTTTGTAAAGATCCAACAATTCACGACGCAGACTCTCAACCACCCATGAATCAGGGGGCAGTATTTCTTCAATACCGTCAGGAAGTAACCAGCGTTCTTGGTTCATTATCTTCATTCACATATAATCGCTTTCAATTAATGAACAGCGTAGAGTAAAATCACACCGGCTATCATACTAGTCAGACCCATCAAGCGCATTTTTTTATCGTCCATCTGAATCATCGCCATTAAGGTCTTGCGCAGAGCCGCCGGATTTAAAAACGGCATAAAGCCCTCAATCACCAGAACCAGGGCAACCGCCGTCAGCAATTCACTCCACATCGAAATTCATCAAAATCAACGACGCCCGTTAGAATCCTTAAAATACTGGAAGAACTCAGCATCGGGTTCCAGCACCAATAGATTATCAGGGCTATTAAAGGCGCGACGATAGGCACCCAGACTGCGATAAAAGGCATAAAACTCAGGATCCTTACCATAGGATTCAGCATAGATTGCTGCTGCACGTCCATCACCCTCACCCCGTATTCTTTCGGCATCACGATAGGCCTCGGCCTGTAACACCTCACGCTGACGATCGGCATCGGCACGAATCTTCTCCGCTGCCTCAAAACCGCGTGAACGGAAATCCTTGGCAACCCTGGCACGTTCTGCATCCATACGACGGAACACCGAGTTACTCACCTCTTCAGGTAGATCCACTCGCTTGATTCGCACATCAACCACCGTAATACCTATCTCTTTCGACTGCTCATTAGCACTTTTAGTTAGAATATCACGCAACTCGGCACGCTCACCGGAGACCACCTCACGAATAGTCCGTTTACCAAATTCACTGCGCATACCATCCTTAATAATCTGCTCCAAACGCAAGCGGGCATGTGCCTCGTCACCCAACACTGCGGTGTAATAACGAGCCAGATTATCAATCTTCCACTTAACAAAAGAATCAACGATCACGTTCTTCTTTTCCTGCGTCAGAAAACGCTCCGGATTCACATCCAACGTCAGCACACGGGCGTCAAACTTGCGGATATTATTCACGAAGGGCCACTTGAAATGCAGACCCGGCTTGAAATCAACCGATCGAATCTCACCCAAACGGAACAGGATTGCACGTTCCCATTCATTAACGCTAAAGGTGGAAAAGGCACCCACCAGTAAAGCCAGGATCAGTGCAATGCTTCCTACTGTTGTTAATTTAGCCATTATCGTGACTCCCGTACCTGTCGCCCATCACCACGACGTTGATCAACTCGTTCACTCATCTTGCCTCCACGGCTATTAAGAAGTCTGGTAGCCTTAGATTGAATATTTTGTGGTGTTAATGTGCGTGTAGAACCACCACTAAACAACTTATCCAACGGCAGGTACATCAAACTATTATTATTACTCATATCCACGGTAACCTTGGTGCTACGCGTCAACACCGACTCCATGGTATCCAGATACAAACGCTTGCGCGTCACCTCCGGTGCTTTCTTGTACTCATCATACATCTTGATGAAACGACTGGTCTCACCTTCAGCCTGTGCAATCACACGTTCTTTATAGGCATTAGCTTCTTCCATCTGACGTGCAGCCATACCACGCGCCTTGGGAATAACACCATTGGAATAGGTTTCAGCCTCATTCTTCAAGCGTTGTTCATCCTCACGCGCCTTAATAGCATCGGCAAAGGCCGCCTGCACTTCTTCCGGCGGCTGTGCATCCAACAGATTGGCCGTGGTAACCAACAGACCCGTATTGTATTGATCCAGAATATCCTGAATCAACTGTTTCACCCGGGCAGCAACTTCGCTACGTCCCTCGGTCAGGACAAAATCCATATTGCTCTTACCAATCACCTCACGCAAGGCACTCTCAGTTGCCTGCTTCAGGGTATCATCCGGATTACGCACATTAAACAGATAATCACGCGCATTCTTGACCTGATATTGCACTGCCATCTGTACGCTGACAATATTCTCATCATTGGTCAACATCAGCGATTCCCGCGCCACAGTCACTGTCGACTGATTACGTCCACCCGAAGAACGATAACCCACTTCGACAAAACGACGCTGTTCCACATCGACCAGCTTGACCGTCTCAACCGGATAGGGCACACGCCAATGAGGCCCTGGCATGGTGGATTCAATAAATTCACCAAAACGCAGAATGACACCACGTTTGCCTTCATCGACAATATAAATCCCCGACAACAACCAGACCACCGCAATCACCGGGAATAACCACCCCATAATCGCAGGAGAGGAACCAGAACCTTTACCTGATCCACCACCAAATAGTCCACTCATGCGCTTTTGTAACTTACGCAACACTTCATCAAGATCGGGGGGTGACTGATTATTGCCACCATCTCCCCATGGGTTTTTATTACCCGGCTCATTCCAAGCCATTATTAACTCCAGTTTTTTTACAATTAGTTATGCTAATGCTGATTTGTGCTAATTCTAAGAGGCTTGCACGCTATCTGCAAGGTTTACCTCGGGTATTTCGGGATACAATTCACTATCAACCCCGTTCTTTAGGCACAATTGTTCCAGCTCATGTTGTAACATACGAACCTTGAGACACCAACCACCCTGTTTCAGTTCCCGTTCATCCAAAATAGCTGAGGCGGTATACAGATGTGCCCGTAAACGCCCTGCGGTCAATGGCACCTGCAACCAGCCCTGCACCTGACCTTCGCTAAAGAACCGGGTCAATGCCTCAAGCAGGACCTCAAAGCCTTGCTCTTGCTGAGCTGAAAGCCATACACGCAACGGCAAACCATCCTCATCGCACTCCATCCGGGGCTGGCAATCATGCGCCAGCAAATCAATCTTGTTATAGACCTGCAACTGAGGGACATCACCGGCATCAATCTCATCCAGCACCTCCTGTACCTGAGCAATATGCTCACTGCGTTCAGGATCACTGGCATCAATCACATGCAGCAATAAATCTGCCTCACGCGTCTCATCCAGTGTGGATCGAAAAGCGGCCACCAGATCATGAGGCAAATCCCGGATAAAACCGACGGTATCGGCAAACACGACTTCACCCACTCCCCTCAGATTCAGGCGACGCATGGTTGGATCGAGGGTCGCAAACAACTGATCAGCGGCAAACACTTCAGCCCCGGTCAAGGCATTAAATAAGGTTGATTTACCCGCATTGGTATAACCGACCAAAGAGACCACTGGCACTTCCCGTCGCCCACGCCGACTCTGTTGCCGTTGACGTTGGACCTTATCCAGGCGTTTACGCAGCGTTTTAATACGCGCACTCAACAAACGACGATCAGTCTCTAACTGGGTTTCACCCGGCCCACGCAGACCAATACCGCCCTTCTGCCGTTCCAGATGAGTCCAACCTCGCACCAGACGGGTGGAAAGGTGACGCAATTGCGCTAACTCAACTTGTAATTTACCTTCAAATGAACGCGCACGTTGCGCAAAGATATCAAGAATCAGTGTGGTTCTATCCAGCACTCGACACTTGAGATACTGTTCCAGATTGCGTTCCTGACTAGGCGACAGAATATGATCAAACAATACCAGATCGGCATCGTTAGCATCCAGTTGCTCACGAATCTCATCCGCCTTACCCCGACCAACAAAAAGGTGTGGATCAGGACGTTGCCTGCGCCCGGAGATATGAGCCACTGGATCGGCACCAGCGGCACGCGCTAACTCGGAAAACTCGGATGAATCATCACCCGTATCGTCGTTTGGAAAAATGAGGCAAACAAGAACAGCTCGATCCCCATTACGGGGACGTTCAAACAAAAGAATAATCCTCTGATCGGAACAAGAGCGTTATACAAGAAACCAATAGTATGCGGTGATCTCTAGACATTACCCGGAGAAGGGGCGGCATCGGCATCGTCATCCTCATGGGTCGTCGGCATACGCACATTACGCGCAGGTACTACCGTCGAAATCGCATGTTTGTAAACCATCTGACTGACATTATTCTTTAACAACACAACAAACTGGTCGAAAGATTCAATCTGACCCTGTAACTTAATACCATTCACCAAAAAAATCGATACGGGTATCCGTTCACGACGCAAGGCATTCAAAAAAGGGTCTTGCAGGGACTGACCTTTTGACATGTTATCTCTCCTGAAAATTGTTAGTTATACTGTCAACTGTTATTACTATACACCAACGTGTGCCGTAAGTTCCGCCAATCACTGACTCAACACCAAGGCACGACACACATTAAAAGCAGAGTGTAGCATACAAATTCTAATTATTAACAGCCCCTTTGATTAAAATATCAATCAAGAAACCTCTGCCCAACATCCAGACAGCGTGTTACACTCTAACTCGTTAGAATAAGTGTGATCAAAATGTTATTAAAAATCCTCCGGGAAGGTCTCGGCCAACTCATCGTCATCATCAATTTTGTTACCCTGCCTCGAAAAAAGAAGCGTAACAATGCAGATCAGGCGCTCATCGATCAACAAGTCGGCAAGATGAGCCTGTATCAATTCAAACGCTGCCCTTTTTGTGTGCGTACCCGTCGTACCATTTACAAACTGAATCTACCGATGGAATACCGCGACGCCAGTAAGGGATCTATCTATCGCCAGGAACTCGAAACAGGAGGCGGCGAGATCAAGGTGCCTTGCCTGCGCATCGAAGAGGATGGAAACATCCAGTGGCTATACGAATCAGCCGAAATCATTGCCTTACTCAACAAACGCTTTGGGACTCAATAAACGCTATCACCTGCTCCACCGGAACCCCTTCACTGCTATCAAACCAGTGCGCATTCTCCTCGCTACGCAACCAGGTGAGTTGTCGCTTAGCATACTGCCGGGTGGCAATAATACCCCGCTCACGCAACTCGGCCATTGAATATTCCCCCTGTAGATACATCCAGGCCTGGCGATAACCCACCGCACGCATGGCAGGCAGATTGGCATGCACGTCCTCGCGTTGATAAAAGTCACGCACCTCCTCGATAAACCCTTGTTCCAACATAGCATCAAAACGATCGCTAATACGTGCATGCAAAACAGTACGACTTTCAGGCGCCAACACCAGCTTGATAAAACGATAAGGCGATGGGCTGGAGTCGGCTAACGTAAACCACTCTGTCATCGACTTACCGGTAATAACATGCACCTCTAATGCCCGTTGAATACGTTGGGGGTCATTGGGGTGGATACGTTGTGCAGCAACCGGGTCAATCTGCTGCAAACGCTGATGCATGACATCCCAGCCCAACGCTAACGCTTCTTGCTCCAACTGCGCACGCACCGCTGGATCTGCTGCAGGCAACTCCGCGATTCCCTGTTCCAGCGTCCTGAAATACAACATCGTCCCCCCGACCAACAAGGGAATCCGACCGGCAGCCACAATCTGTTTCATCTCACGCAAGGCATCTTCGCGAAATTCAGCCGCTGAATAGGGCTGAGTAACTTCTCGAATATCAATCAAACGATGAGGGGCCTGCTGCAACAAGGTCGCATCCGGCTTGGCGGTGCCAATATCCATCCCCCGATAAACCAGTGCAGAATCAACGCTAATAATGTCACAAGGAAAGTGTTTGCAAAGCTCAACCGCCAGCGCCGTCTTACCCGAGGCGGTTGGCCCCATCAGCAAGATGGCTGGCGGCAAACTCACAGATACCGCCACTAACGACCCCGCATAAACAGATTATCCAGTGCCTTCATATCCAGCTGCACCCAGGTTGGCCGCCCATGATTACATTGCCCACTGCGTTCCGTGCGTTCCATATCACGCAACAGGACATTCATCTCGGTGAGACTCAACTCCCTGTTAGCACGCACCGAGCCATGACAGGCCATGGTCGCCAACACGGTATTGATTTCCTCTTGTAGACGATTACTCAAACCATAGGTCTCGACATCGGCAATCACATCCATCACCAATTGTTGCGCATCGGCACCCTGCAACAATACCGGCACACGGCGCACCAACAAGGCATCCGGTGCCATTCGATCCACTTCCAGACCCAACTGATTAAACACCTCAGCATGCGCCTCGACCAGATCGGCCTCGCGGGTACTGACATTCATGCTCACCGGCACCAACAAGGGCTGCGCCACCAAACCGCTTCCGCCCCAGGCCTGTTTCATACCCTCATAGGTAATCCGCTCATGGGCGGCATGCATATCAACCACCACCAGCCCCTGGCTATTTTGCGCCAGAATAAACACCCCATGTAACTGAGCAATCGCATAACCCAGTGGTGCATCCTGATCCTCATCAGAAACCATTGGCATAGCAGTCTGGGTATCCTTCTCCAGGGCGTACAAACCGGCATAGGAATCCATCACACCCGCCACATCTCTTAATGGCATATTCCGTTGCTGGTTTGCAGACCAGCTGTTGGTATTAGCGGAAGCCGGTGATGCGCTGTATTGAGATGATTCTCCTTGTGTTTCCGCGACCTTCACCTCACCCGGACGCACCTGTGCCAACGCTCGATGCAGACTGGAAAACAGGAAATCATGCACCATGCGTGATTCACGAAAGCGCACCTCAGACTTGGCAGGGTGAACATTCACATCCACCGTCGACGGATCGAGTTGTAAAAACAAAACAAAGGCGGAATGACGGCCATGATAAAGCACATCCCGATAGGCCTGCCGAATCGCATGCACAATCAACTTGTCACGCACCATGCGTCCATTAACAAAGAAAAATTGTAGATCCTGCTGACTACGCGAGAACTCCGGCAGGGCAATCCAGCCCGACAGTTTTAATCCTGCCGCTTCCTGCTCAATAGTAATCGCATGTTCGATAAAGGGCTTACCACAAAGTGTAGCAATCCGCGCTTGTGCCTGCCGCTGATCCATTGCCCGTGGTAAACGCCAGATCACCTTTTGATTGTGGCGCAACTGAAATTCAACATCAAAACGACTCAATGCCATACGTCGCATGACACCTTCCAGATGTTTGAATTCAGTATTATCCGCACGCAGAAATTTGCGCCTTGCCGGGACATTAAAGAACAGATCCCTGACCTCAACGATACTACCATCAACCCTGGCAACGGGGGACAATTCACTCTTGTTATCACCACCGTCATCACGGATCTGCCAGCCACTATCCATGTCCTCGGTACTGGACTGCATACTGAAATCCGCCACCGATGCAATACTCGGCAACGCCTCACCACGAAAGCCCAGGCTGGTGACACACTCCAATTCTTCCAGGTTGGCGATCTTACTGGTTGCATGTCGCGACAACGCCAAAGACAATTCATCACGGCTGATGCCACAACCATTATCACGCACACGGATCAGGCGCTTGCCACCCAACTCCACATCAACCTCGATCTTGCTAGCACCCGCATCCAGGCTGTTTTCCAACAATTCTTTAACCACCGAGGCAGGACGTTCCACCACCTCTCCGGCAGCAATTTGATTAATTAACTGTATCGGTAATTGCTGTATAGGCATTACTACTATCCTATTAACCTACCATTGTTATTCCTATGCAGGCAATTCATTAAACCATGGTGCGTGGTACGCACCCTACCACTGTCATTCCCGCGTAGGCGGGAATCCATCCTGTCAATCAAGACAATAGATCCCCGCCTACGCGAGGATGACAAATTGGAAATTAATGTTTTCATGTCTCGAACCCGGCAGATAAAAATAACAATACTACGCACCTAACCCCATATCATGACAACTGCTGGTCAGATCATCAAAGTCATACTCACTAAAGCCCACATACATCAACAAGTCATCCTTGATCGAGTCCCATTCGTGATCGACATCCTGCCCACCAATCACCGAATAGTAACGCACAATATGCTCGGCCATCTTCAAAATCGCCAACAGATTAACTAACTCGGAATCGTAGGAATCCGGATTAGAAAATATACGCCTCACATCATGATGACGAGCAATGGCCTCGCACACAGGTAACGGTAGTCGCCAGGACTTGGCAATATAGTAGCCGAGCACCGCATGATTGGTATCAAGGTGTTTATTCTCCACATCAATAACACGATCTTCCTCACCATTATAAGATTCCTTGATCATATTGATATCGTATTGAGAGAAACGCTGCATCAGCAACGGCACACCCGAATTATGGAACAGCCCCATAGAATAGGCCTCATCCGGTGATTGAAAACCAATCTGTTTGGCAATACTGGAAGAGGCCATGGCAATATCAGCCGCCGTATCCCAGAAACGACTCATAAAAGAAAATGCTTCATCGCTCATACCCTGACTATCCAGCATCTTGTCATGCATAGACATGGCATTCATCAGGTTGATCACACTATCAATACCCAACAGAGTGACTGCCTGTTTAATAGAGGCGATACGGTTGCGCAGACCAAAAAAGGGAGAATTCACCGTCTTTAATATCTTTCCGGAGATCCCGATATCCTTACTAATCAGATCAGCAATCATATCAATATCAGGATTAGGCATCGCCTGTTCCATCTGCACATCTACAATAATCTGTGGTTGTGGCGGGATCGTAATCCCCTTTAATACCTCTTCAATCTGATCCTTTGATAATTCCTGACCCATAGTAGTAACCTGATAATAACTTGCAGTTAATTAGCTAGTCACGCCGGGCCAACAGACTACCCAGCGGAGGATTTTTTCTGAAATAAGCACGGATCCCAACTAGCATCGCGTTAGCCAGTTTATCCTGATGACCGGGATCACGCAATTGACGTTCTTCTTTAGGGTTTGAGATAAACGCTGTCTCGACCAGAATAGAGGGAACGTCAAGCGATTTCAAGACCGCAAAACCTGCATGTTGCACCTTGCGCTTATGCACACGCCCGATATTCTTCAGTCCATCGAGGATATTACCTCCCACTTTCATGCTGGCTTCAATACTATGCGAACGTGATAAATCCAGCAACACACTCTTTAACAGATCATCCTTATCATCCAGGCTCACCCCGCCGACTAAATCTGCATTATTTTCTCTTCTTGCCAACCAACGCGCCATCTCCGAACTCGCTCCTCGGTCGGACAAAACATAGACTGATGAACCGCGTGCACGCCGATCCCTGAAGGCATCCGCATGGATCGATATAAATAAATCCGCCTTATGCTTCCTTGCCTTGCGTACCCGATCACGTAAACGAATAAAATAATCTCCATCTCGAATCAACACCGCCCGCATACCCGGTTCTCTATCAACCAGTTTAGCCAGACGACGGGCAACTGCCAACATCACATCCTTTTCCTTAGTACCACTACGACCCCCTGCCCCCGGGTCTTCACCACCATGCCCGGCATCAATCGCAATCACTAGATCGCGTGCCGTTTCAGCCTGAGGGATTGTGCGCACCTTCTTATGCGTCACCTTGTCTGCACGCGCAAATAGATCCACCACAAGGCGGTATCCATAATCGCCGTTCGGCATCAAGGAAAAACTTCTGGGACGCACTGCATCTTTAAGATCCAGCACAATGCGCAGATCATCCTGACCACGACTAGCACTACGAATCTTACTCACATAGCCCTTGCTAAAATCGAGACCACGAAGTTGAGTGGTCAGTTGTGACCCCTTGAGGTCAATCACCACCCGGTCCGGATTTTTCAAGGTAAACAGAGAATGTTGCACCGCCGCACTGGTATCAAATACGATGCGGGTATTATCTGGTGCCGCCCATAGACGCACACCTTGAATCTCTGCCGCGTAAACCCACTGAGCAGAAAATAAAGAACACAACAAAAACACAGTCCACACAAGGTATTCATAACCCCGTTGATGACGCATATTACCTGTTTCACATCGAATCACTGCTGCCTACCTTTATCGCTGATCGTTATATATCTCACAACCAGCAGAAAAAATCAAGGTTTTACTATGTAAAATAGATAGATAGGGCGTACTTCTAAGTTAATGCATTCATATTTGAAAGAATCGCATCACCCACATCCCCAGAGGCCAACAGATGCACCTCCCGAGCCTCACCCCGATAGTGGATCTCCACCCTGAGATCCGGCGCAGGCAATATCCCGCTGCCCTTATCCGGCCACTCCACCAGGCACAAGGTATCCTGATTCAATACATCACGAATACCCAGCCACTCCAGCTCCTCGGGATCAAGCAGACGATAGAGATCCATGTGACAGATTTGATACCCATCAATCTCATAGTCCTCCAACAAGGTATAGGTGGGACTCTTGACCTTGCCCTGCCAACCCAGCGCGCGCAAAAGGCCTCGCACCAGCGTGGTCTTGCCCGCACCGAGCTCACCTTCAAGAAAGATCAGGCCACCGGATCGGCAGGCCTTAGCCAGGGCAGCCCCCAGCTGCTCCATCTCTACCGACGAATTAATTCTTTGCCCATTCATTGGGGAGGCAGTATACCTGATTCATAACCGTAGAATAAGATGGTGCGCAGTGCGCACCCTACCGTGATGGTGCCATCTTAAGCGATAGGGTGCGTATTACGCAGCATTAGGTCTAAGGGCAGAGTTATATCGTGGGGAATCAGGAGCAGACTTCATAAAGTTGATTTATCAGCAACTTTCATTTGCACGATTATCCAGTAAATAATTTCTGAGTTGTCTTTCACATCGCATCACATAAAGGATATAGATCTTTTCTTTTTCAATTCTATAAAAGATACGGCATGGATTCACAATTATTTCCAGATAACGTGAATCATCAAACTCCGGAGGTTTACGACCTGATTCAGGCAATGACTCAAGTCGCTCTGTACTTGAAAAGACTTTTTGCACCAGCTCATTAGCCGCACTCATTTTATCCAGTGCAATATACTCAGCAATCTCGTTTAAATTTTGTAATGCTGGCTCTGTCCAGATTATTTGAGCCATTTACTCATTTTTTCTTTTGCTTCTGTTTGAGTAAATATGCGATTTTCTAATATCGCAGTCTCACCGCGTGCGATACCTTCTAAAATACGCATACGACTTTATGTTAGTTCGTAGTCATTGACTCGCTTAAGGATTCACCAAATTCCGTAGCTCCAGCAACACATCCCCTGCCAACATACCGCGCTCACCTTTTTCAGCCGCACGATCACCCGCCAGCGCATGGATATAAACCCCGATATTAGCCGCATCCAATGGTGATAGACCCTGTGCAGACAGACCGGCGATAACCCCAGCCAGGACATCACCCATACCTGCTGTTGCCATCCCCGGATTGCCTTTATGGCAACAGGACATCGGGGCTTCTTCAGCCAGCACCAATGTACCGGCACCTTTCAGTACGACCACACCACCAAAACGCTCGACCAGGGAGGCAATAGCAGTCTCACGATCCTGCTGTACCTTTGATGTTTCAATCCCCAATAATCGACCGGCCTCACCAGGGTGTGGTGTCAATATCCATTGCTCTCTTTTTTGCGGCTGTAGAGCCAGAAGATTCAAGGCATCGGCATCCATCACCAGAGGGCCATTCCATGCCGCTAACAGGGTATTCAATACTGATTGTCCCCATTCATCCTGCCCCAGACCCGGGCCAATCAACACCCCATCGACTTGTGGCAACAAAGTTGGCAAACCCTCCGCAGATTCCATCCCATGCACCATCAGTTCGGGTCGCAGTGCAATCAGTGGTGTGATATGGGCTGTACGCGTCACCACACTGACGCGTCCGGCACCTACCCGCAAGGCGGCGATTGCCGCCAGACCGACTGATCCGGCCATACCATGATCGCCACCGATCACTAATACATGGCCGAAGTCACCCTTGTGCGCGGTACGGGGTCGGGGGGTGGCGAAGTATTTCAGTAACTTATTGTTCATTGTTTGGCATTGAACGGGCATAATGTTTCTCTAATTTAGGGGACATCTCCCAATGGTGCGTGGTACGCACCCTACCGATTATGTATCATAGGCGAATGCCTGCCAAATCTCATCCTCATTCACCTGAAGAGCTGGTTCAACTCGCTGCTGATATCAAGCAGTGGGGGCGTGAACTCGGTTTTCAACAAGTGGGCATTACTCATCCGGATATTGAACAGGCTGAACAACAATTGCAACACTGGCTCAAACAGGGACATCACGGTGAAATGGGTTATATGGCGAGTCATGGCAGCAAACGTAGCCGTCCCCAACAACTCATCCCGGGCACCCGCCGGATCATAACGGTACAGCTTAACTATTGGCCGGAACCTGACCAATCCGCTCTGGGACTACTGGAACAAGCGGATATTGCCTATATCTCACGTTATGCCCTGGGTCGTGACTACCACAAGTTAATTCGTAATCGCCTGCAAAAGTTGGCCAATCGAATCTCTGAGGTCGCGGGTGATTTCACCTATCGCGCCTTTAGTGACAGCGCTCCGGTGATGGAGAAATCACTGGCTCAGGCAGCGGGGCTGGGCTGGGTTGGTAAACATACCAATCTGATCCACAAACAACGCGGCTCCTGGTTTTTTCTCGGTGAGTTATACACCGATCTTAAACTACCTGTTGATGAGCCTGCTAACAATCACTGTGGTCAATGCCAGGCCTGCATCGACATCTGCCCAACCCAGGCAATTGTGGCACCCTATGAACTGGATGCACGACGTTGTATTTCCTATCTGACGATTGAACTCAAGGGTAGCATCCCACTGGAATTTCGTCCGCTTATTGGTAATCGAATCTATGGTTGTGATGACTGTCAACTGGTCTGCCCCTGGAATCGTTTTGCCACGCAGACCCTTGAGGCGGATTTCATGCCGCGTCATCGACTGGATCACAGCACTCTGGTTGAACTATTCAGCTGGGATGAAGCAACTTTTTTGAAAAAAATGGAAGGTAGTGCCATTCGCCGTATCGGGCACATTCACTGGTTGCGAAATATTGCGGTTGCGTTGGGTAATGCTCCGCAGCGGGATGATGTTATAACCGCGTTAAAATCGCGCCTGGGGTTTCCTGATGAGATGGTGCGGGAGCATGTAGTTTGGGGCTTGGAAAACCGGGGTCAGACCCCGGTTTAAATTACTCCTTGATCTGCAATGCTAGTTTATAAAGGTCGTTGCGGCGGGCATCGAGGATCTCGGCGGCTAGGTGGGTGGCTTGCTTTACGGGTAGATCGGCTAACAATATCCGCAGGACACGTTCATGTTCAGGATTTAGCTCATCACTTTTATCGGCCACATAGCCGTGTAGCATGATGACAAATTCACCGCGCTGCTGGTCACTATCGGCCTGTATCCAGCTTAGAATCTCGGCCAGTGTGCCGCCCTTGATGGTCTCGAAGGTCTTGGTCAATTCTCTGGCAACAACAACCTGGCGATCTTCACCAAAGACGGTTTGCATATCCAACAGGCTATCCAGGATGCGATGCTTTGATTCATAAAACACCAGGGTACGGCTCTCTTCCAGCAAGGCTTGTAGATACCTTGTTCGTGCACCACCGCGAGCGGGAAGAAACCCCTCAAAGACAAAACGGTCTGTCGGTAGTCCCGAAACCGACAAAGCGGTAATGATGGCACTCACGCCGGGTACGGGCACCACCCGTAAACCCACATCACGGCAGGCGCGCACCAGCGGGTAACCGGGATCACTAATCAGAGGAGTGCCGGCATCCGAGATCAAGGCAATCGACAGCCCCCGCTGTAATCGTTCCACCAGATCGGGCACCCGCTGCTGTTCATTATGCTCATGCAAGGCCTGTAATCGGGTCTGCACCCCATAAAAATTCAGCAGTGGGCGGCTGTGACGGGTATCTTCTGCGGCAATAAGGTCAACTTGTTGCAATACATTAATTGCACGTTGACTCATATCCTCCCGATTACCTATCGGCGTTGCGACAATATATAAAACACCCGGATCAATTGACATTACTCACTCTCATGTTGCAAGATGAAGTTTAATATTTTTTCAGGTCGAACATCCCATGATCAAGAAAAACCGTCTAATCGGCATCCTGTCCATTCTCGCCATTCTTCTATTGGCATCCTGTGCCCAACAACCGGTTACCAAACCGATTGATCCTGCCATATTATATCAGAATGAACGCGCAGCCCTGGCACAAAATGCACTGGCACAACACCAGCCTAGACAGACATTAAAGATCCTCAATCATATACCCGCAGTCAGTATGCCGGCTAATATATTGAGTAACCACTACCGCCTGCGTGCCGATGCCTATGCCATGATCGGCAATCATATCGAGAGTGCCAGGGAGTTAATCTGGCGCGAACAATATCTGACTGAGGACGGTATAAACAACAATCATCTGGCAATATGGGAACAACTGTCCCTGTTATCCAATGAGGCACTGGCCTATCTGCGTACTGCAACTGCACCTGATATACTAAGCGGATGGATGGAGTTATTGTATATCACCCGTAGCTATCAACAAGATGAAAAACAACTCAAGGTACGCATACAGGAGTGGCTACAACGCTACTCTCAACATCCCGCCACCATTGATATGTTGCCACAATTCACTGAACAATCCCAACGCCGTAACTCCTTACAAAAAAGAATCAAACGCATTGCCCTGTTACTGCCACTGGAAGGCAAACTCGCAACCAATGCCAGTAATATACGCGATGGCCTGATGGCGGCTCTATTACAATACCCTGCAGAAAAACGCCCTGAATTACGCATCTACGATAGCAGTGGTGACAGCAGCCTTATTACCGATATTTACCAGATGGCAACAGCAGACGGGGCTGATTTTGTCATCGGCCCGCTACGCAAGGAGGCGGTTGAGGAATTATCGCGTCAGACTAATCTACCCGTCCCCGTATTGGCACTGAATCAGATCAACAGTGAATCTACACCTGATAATTTCTATCAATTCGCCCTTAGCCCCGAAGATGAGGCCTGGCAGGTCGCCGAACGAGCCCGACTTGCCGGACATCAACAGGCACTAGCCTTGCTCCCTCAGGGAAACTGGGGCGACCGTGTACTACAGGCCTTTAGTGAACACTGGTTGGATATTGGCGGGAATATGCTGGAGGTACAACGTTATGATCGGAGCAAGGTTGATTTCTCTGACCCGATACAGGCGTTGCTCGACCTTGACCAAAGCAAGAAGCGTTACCGCCAGCTCAAACGAATCACCGGAAAAGCCATTCAGTTTGAACCACGGCGTCGCCAGGATGCTGATTTTGTCTTTTTACTATCCACCCCGAATACGGCACGTCTATTACGCCCACAATTTCGTTTCCATCGCGCATCCAGTCTCCCCATTTATGCCACCTCACACATCTACACCGGATACCCCAACCCCAAACTGGATCAGGATCTAAATGGCATACGTTTCTGTGACATCCCCTGGACATTACCTCAGCAATTCACCTCGCCGTTAACACAACAAATGGAACGCTGGTGGTCACAGGACATGCAACATTATCGTCGCCTGATTGCGCTGGGCATTGATAGCTATGGGATACTGCCCTACCTCAAAGAACTAGGGAGTGGAGCCTATCACCGTTACGATGGTATGACCGGCGTGCTTCAGCTGGATGAACAACGACGCATCCATCGCAACCTGGTATGGGCACAATTTAAAAAGGGTAAACCTGCATTATTACCGGATATCAGCGTCGATATTCCTGAACAGAGCAGAGATATTATCTAACACAGCGACAATAAACCAATGAGGCAAAGGAATGCAAAACACCGTCACTATCGGCAAACAAGCCGAACAATATGCTTATCAACTCCTGTTACAACAGGGACTACAGATTATCGAACAAAACTGGTATTGCCGACAGGGCGAGATTGATTTAATCGCACAGACCAATGATACTCTTATCTTCATTGAGGTACGCTACCGCACACGATCCGATTATGGCAATGGTGCAGAGTCTGTTCACTATCATAAACGTAGAAAAATCATTTCCTGTGCCCGATACTATATACATACCCATCCCGCTGTAGAAAAATGTATGATACGCTTTGACGTATTTAGCATGAGCAGGGATTCTGCCGGTGAATTCAGTAGTCACTGGATTCAGGATGCCTTCCAGACATAAGATGATTACAACATGAGCCTACAACAACGTATTCAGCAACAATTCAGCGACAGCATCAAGACCAAACAACAGTCTATCGAGCCGCTGACACCCGCCATCGAACAGGCCGCTCGCAGTATGGCGAATGCTCTGCAAGAGAATGGCAAGATACTGTGCTGTGGCAATGGTGGTTCAGCCGCCGACGCCCAACATTTTTCAGCTGAATTATTAAACCGTTTTGAGCGTGAACGTCCAGGGCTCGCTGCCATCGCACTAACCAGCAACCCCTCCACCTTGACCTCCATTGCCAACGACTATCATTTTGATGAGATATTCTCCAAGCAGGTTCATGCGCTGACTCAGCCAGGGGATATCCTGCTGGCCATCTCGACCAGCGGTCGCTCTAGCAATATCATTCAAGCAATACATGCCGCACATGATAAAGGTGGACAGGTTATTGCACTGACGGGAAACAAGGGTGGAACAATCTCCGCTCTGCTCAGAGAAAATGATATCGAGATCTGTGTACCCAGTACATCAACCGCTCGTATTCAAGAAGTACATATCCTGATTATTCATTGCCTGTGCGACCTGATTGACCACCAACTGCTGGGAGAGACCTCATGAATCCAATATTCAAATACATCCTGACCGGGCTTATTATTTCACTGCTCAATGGCTGTGCCGGTGTCGTTGTCGGTGGTGCAGCAACGGGTATCGCTGTCGTCCATGACCGTCGCACCACCGGCACCGTGCTGGATGACCAGACTATTGAGTTAAAGGCCAGCAAATCATTTATGCAAGATAAAGCTATATCAAAAAATAGCCATCTCAATATCACCAGTTACAATGGCATCGTGTTACTCACGGGTGAGGTTATCAGCGCACAAGTACGTGATGATATTCACCAGATTGTACAAGCGCTACCCAAGGTGCGCCGCATACACAATCAACTGACAATTGCCGCCCCCAGTTCACTACTCTCACGCAGTAGCGATACCCTTATCACCGCCAAGGCAAAAACGCACCTACTATCCATCGATGGCATCAAGGATTTCGACCTGACACGCATCAAGATTATTACCGAAAATGGTGTGGTCTATTTGATGGGACTGGTCACTCGACAAGAGGCCGATGCCGCGACTGAATCGGTACGTCAGATTGATGGGGTACAACGTATCGAACGCATGTTTGAATACATCGACTAGGCAATGCACGCCCCTATCAAGCCCTCGATTCTCAAACAGATCAGCGCGATCACAGGCGCGCAACAGGTACTCACTGATCCTGCTGACTGCATTGCCTACAGCTATGATAATAGTCGTCTACAGGCGATGCCGGATGCCGTTGTGTTTGCCTCACAACAGAGCCAGATCAGCGCCATCATGCAAATCTGTAGCGAACACAAGATTCCGGTTACCGCAAGAGGTGCCGGTACCGGAACTACCGGTGCCAGCATCCCCAGCCAAGGTGGCATCGTCCTCAGCCTGGAACGAATGAACCGGATCATTCGGGTCGACGCGGATAATCGGGTCATGGTGGTAGAACCCGGGGTCACTAACCAGGCCATCCAACAAGCTGCCGCCGAGCAGGGGTTTTTCTGGCCACCCGATCCTACCAGTAAGGCGGTATGCACCATTGGTGGTAATCTTGCCTATAATTCTGCTGGCCCCAGGGCCGTTAAATACGGCACTCCTAGAGACAATACCCTGGGACTACGTGCAGTAACCGCTGATGGCAAAGAAATTCGCACCGGGGTCTATACCACAAAAGGGGTTGTTGGTTATGATCTCACCCGCCTGTTGATTGGTTCCGAAGGAACCCTCGCTATCATCACCGAGGCGACACTAAAACTGACCCCTATCCCGGAGAACATTGTAACCCTGCGTGTACTCTACAGCGATATCAATAGTGCGGCGGCTGCCGTAGCCCGCATCATGGCACAACCCGTCACCCCCTGTGCCCTTGAGTTCATTGATGACCAGGCGATTGAACTGATTCGTCAATACAAGGACCCCGGCTTACCCGCAGGGATTGGTGCCATGTTGATGATTGAAGTCGATGGTGCCGCCTCAGCCATGTCCGATGCCTGTACCTCCATCCGTCAAGCAGCCGGTGATCAGCACCAGGGAATGGTAGAATTTTATCAGGCCAATAACGATGAAGAACGCAAACAGCTGTGGCAAGTACGTTCCATACTATCGCCTGCCCTGCGCAGCATCGCGCCGAAAAAGATCAACGAGGATATCGTAGTACCGGTATCCCGCATACCTGAATTAATCAGTGGTCTGAAACAGCTATCCAACCAATATCAGATCCCGATTGTCAATTTTGGTCATGCTGGCAATGGCAATATCCATGTCAACCTACTAATTGATCCGGATGATCCGCAACAACTAAAAAATGCCGAGGCCTGTCTGGATCAGGTGTTTTCCCTGACACTCAAACTCGATGGCACCCTGTCCGGTGAACATGGCGTTGGACTGGTCAAACGTAATTTCCTGGATCGGGAAATTGAACCCGCTACCCTCGCCTTGATGCGCCAGATCAAACAGGTGTTTGACCCGGATAACATTCTTAATCCAGGCAAGATGTTGCCGGAATAAAAGATATTAACGGTTATCCTCGCGTAGGTGGGGACTATAAAAAAGGGGCGAAGCCTTAATAGACTTCGCCCCTTTTTATCGTTCAGACACGTTTTACTTGGCTGCTTTCTCTGCCGCCTTACGTTCCTGCACTTCTTTAATAACCTCTTCGGCTACATTTCTGGGGCAAGGCATGTAATGCGAGAACTCCATGGAGAACTGACCGCGACCGGAGGTCATGGTACGCAGATCACCAATGTAACCAAACATATCACTCAGTGGCACATCAGCCTTGATACGCACACCAGTGACACCGGCTTCCTGTGACTTGATCATGCCACGACGGCGATTCAAATCACCAATCACATCACCGACATGATCTTCAGGGGTAAATACATCCACCTTCATGATCGGTTCAATCAACTGAGGACCCGCCTTCGGTATCGACTGACGGAAGGCACCTCTGGCAGCAATCTCAAACGCAACCGCTGAGGAATCCACTGCATGATAGCCACCATCCACCAAGGTAATCTTGACATCCAGCACAGGGAAACCGGCAAGCACACCTTCTCCCATCATTTTCTTGAAGCCCTTCTCGATAGCAGGCCAGTATTCCCTTGGCACATTACCACCAGTCACCTTGGACTCAAATTCAAAACCGGAACCCGGCTCACCAGGCTCAATGATGTAATCAATCTTACCAAACTGTCCTGAACCACCCGACTGTTTCTTATGCGTGTAACTATCATCAATCTTCTGGGTAATGGTCTCACGATAGGCTACCTGAGGCTTACCAACCTCCAGTTCCACACCGTGGGTACGCTTGAGAATATCAATCTTGATATCCAGATGCAGCTCACCCATGCCCTTAAGAATGGTCTCACCACTATCTTCATCGGTCTCAACCTGGAAGGAAGGATCTTCCTGCAACATCTTGCCCAGTGCGATACCCATCTTCTCGGAACCACCCTTGTCTTTCGGTGCCACCGCAATCGAGATAACCGGATCAGGAAATACCATAGGCTCCAGTGTTGCCGGGAACTTGGGATCACACAGGGTATGACCTGTCTGCACATTCTTCATGCCCACAATGGCGACAATATCACCCGCCTGTGCTGAATCCAGCTCTTCACGGGAATCGGCATGCATCTCCACGATACGACCAATACGCTCAGTCTTGCCGGTAAAGGTATTCAATATCGTCGTACCCTTATCCAGCTTACCCGAATAGATACGGATAAAGGTCAATGCACCATAACGGTCATCCATAATCTTGAACGCCAGGGCACGGAAGGGTTTCTCTGCATCAACAATGGCATACTCGCCAGTCTCATTACCTTCTGCATCAACCTCAGGCTGTGGCTTGACCTCCATTGGATTCGGCAGATAATCAACCACGGCATCCAGCACCAGCTGCACACCCTTATTCTTGAAGGCTGAACCACACAGAGTCGGGAAGATATCCAGAGCAATGGTACCCTTACGGATACAACGCTTGAGGGTATCAACGTCAATATCTTCACCCTCAAGATACCTCTCCATTACATCATCATCTTGATCAACCACGGCCTCAACCAGCTCTTCACGATATTTCTCAACATCGTCAACCATATCAGCCGGTACGTCCTCAATCGTGTACTTGGCTGGATCGCCAGAGTCATCCCACACCCATGCTTTACGAGTCAGCAGGTCAACCACGCCAACAAAATTATCTTCAGTGCCGATTGGCAGGGTCATCATAACTGCATTGGCACCCAGTACCTTTCTAACCTGAGCAACGACACGATAGAAATCAGCACCCAGTCGATCCAGTTTATTCACAAAGATGACACGCGCCACCTCGGATTCATTGGCATAACGCCAGTTGGTCTCGGACTGAGGTTCCACACCACCTGAACCACAGAACACACCGACACCACCATCCAGCACCTTCAGCGAACGATACACTTCGATCGTGAAATCAACGTGACCGGGCGTATCAATAATATTCATTCGATGACCATCCCACACACAGGAGGTCGCCGCTGACTGAATGGTAATACCACGTTCAGCTTCCTGCTCCATGAAATCAGTGGTAGCCGCACCATCATGCACTTCACCAATCTTATGGATCTTACCCGTCAATTTCAGGATACGTTCGGTTGTTGTTGTCTTACCAGCGTCTACATGGGCAAAGATACCAATGTTTCTGTAATGAGATAGGTCTGTCATAGCGGTACTCTAAAAATTATAAAATAAGGGTGTATACTCACAACCAGACTGAATCAAAGGGAGATATTTGGTTTCTGTAAAGAATAAAACATCCCTCCGTCACGACGGGCTCCGGAAAAGGCGGTATTTTACCTGAAATTCATGAGTGCGTGGGAAAAACTTTCAAAAATAGAATGATAAGGGATTATGTAAGTTTTTTGTCGGGCTTGACAAGGATTAAGATACCGTCAACAATTAACGCTATACTACGCGATGAACAAGGAAGTTCTGCATTGACAAAAGACAGCAACAATATATTGAGTATTGATCTTACGTCAGCTATGGCACAACGTGTCTTAAAAGAAATTGCTCTAGACTCTACCAGGGTGAAAGTGACCAATCACGCTGAAGAAAGCATGATTCGACGTAATATTTCTTGCCCCCAAGTCTTTTCATGCTTAAGAAATGGAAGGATCACTGAAGGGCCATACAGGGATATACATGGCAATTGGAAAATGAATATTGAGGTATTTACAGCGGGTGAGCCATTAACAGTTAATAACAATACAATAATAAAATTACATTATTGGGAGTGCAGATATGTATACAATTGAAGATGGCATGCTCCATTATAAGAGTTGTGGTTTACCCGACGTATGGTTGAAAGGCGGCTTTGTTAAGGAAGAAACACCTTATGGTGAAACTATATCCATTCATGACATGGATGGTTTACATAAGGTGTTGGGCATTAAAATAGCAAAAGATAAACCGCACCTTTCAAGTAAGGAATTTCGCTTCTTACGTATTGAATTGGATATGTCTCAGAACACGCTAGCTAATATTCTAGGTGTTAGTGAGTCAACCATACGTAATTGGGAAAATGATCGCACTAATGAAATAACGCTATCAGCAGAAAGATTACTACGTACAATCTACATTACCAAGGTTAACGATGAGTATAATGGTGACTGCCACATAAGGGAATTAGTCGAGCATATTAGCCAGCTTAATAGAGATGCGCATTGGGGACGTATGGAACTAATAGAGAATAAAGATGGCTGGAGCGCACATGTAGCGGCCTAAATCAAAGGGGCAGATTTGACACTTTGGAGAAACTTTCCAAAGTACTTGATGTACCCGTGAAAGAATTATTTGAATTTAAATGATTCTGATGGACGAAAAGGGGGCAAACAAACATGGCTACCTGGGGACAACCTGTCCCTAGGTGGCTTGCCAGACCCTGCGAATGCTACGACTTTGAAACAAGATGATTTTACTATTTTGTTGCATAGAGAACCTCTGATCAATACCCTAATCAAGGGGTCAAGTCTTTCATTGGTGCGCAGTGCGCACCCTACCCTATGATTTTTTCACATGCCTCATCATACGTTTACGTTTGTATTGCTGGCGTGGGGTCAACTTGTTTCTACGACCTTCATAGGGGTTATCCCCGGTTCTGAATTCCAGTGACACGGGGGTTCCCACTAGCGCTAATCGCTTGAGGAAATAGCTGGATAGATACCTTATATAGGTCGCTGGCACCCGGTCGGTCTGATTGCCGTGAATAATAATCCTGGGGGGATTCTGCCCACCCTGATGGGCATAACGCAGTTTGATGCGCCGTCCTCGTACCAGATGCGGTGGATGGGTCTTCACGGCATCTTCCAACATACGCGTTAATTCGGAGGTACTCATATCCACCATAGCCGACTTATAGGCGCGATCAATCGCCTCATACAGATTGCCGACATTACTGCCATGCAGCGCCGAGATAAAGAACACCTCGACAAATGAGGCAAAGGGTAATTTACGTTCGATATCCTCACGCATCTTATCGCGCTGATCGTCATCAATGCCATCCCACTTATTGACTGCAATAATCAGTGCCCGGCCCTGTTCCAGGATATAGCCCGCCAGACTCACATCCTGCTCGGCCAGTCCTTCATGGGCATCGTACAACAGGATAACCACATTCGCCTCGTAGATGGCCTTCATGGTCTTTACGATACTAAATTTCTCAATCACTTCTTTAATACGACTACGACGGCGAACGCCCGCAGTATCAATCAAGGTGTAGTGCCGATCATCACGATCAAAGGGAATAAAGATACTATCACGCGTCGTCCCTGGCATGTCATAGGCCAACACCCTGTCTTCTCCCAGGATGCGATTAATCAGGGTAGATTTACCCACATTGGGTCGTCCAATCAAGGCAACCTTGATACGCCCATCATCCTCGTCGTCTTCTCCCTCGTCTGCGCTCTCTCCTTCTTCATCCAACGGCTGTTCTGGATAATATTCCTGTAACACCTCATCCATAAGGTAGCCGACCCCACGACCATGAGAGGCACTAATCGCATAAGGCTCACCCAAGCCGAGACTATAAAAGCTACTGGACATAATATCGGCATCCATACCATCCACCTTATTCAATACCAGCACGACCTTGCGCCCGGTACGCCGTAACTTGATTGCAATCTCTTCGTCAATACCCACCAGACCATCACGCGCATCGACCAGAAAGAATACGCTATCGGCCTCTTCTACAGCCTGCCAGGCTTGTTGCGCCGTCAGCTCATCAAGCCCTTCTTCTCCGCCCAGTATGCCGCCAGTGTCCACGACCAGATAAGGATGATCACCAATCTTGCCATCACCATATTGACGGTCACGGGTCAGGCCAGAAAAATCGGCCACTAGCGCATCTCGACTGCGTGTGAGTCGATTAAACAGGGTTGATTTACCGACATTGGGTCGGCCTACAAGGGCAATAACAGGTAACATTAGATTTCCCAGGGCTAATCCATCGTCAACAACGCCAGATCACCATTCTCTCCATAGACAAGTAAATAATCACCGACAACTAACGGGGCGGCAAGGAAGGGTTGATTACCAATACGAACGCGGCCCATTAACTGACCATTGCTCGTCGATAGCAGATGCACATAACCTTCAAAATCACCCACTGCGAGATAACCTTTATAGATCACCGGGACTCCAGAGCGCCGTCCTTTTAATGCATCCTGTTTCCACAAAGAGGCACCATTACGACGATCCAGCGCCCACACCAGACCCTCTTCATCAGTCAGGTATAGTTGACGTTCATCCAGCGCTATTCCGCTATAACTGGAAAAGTCTCTTGCCCAGAACACACGTCCTGAATAGAGATCAATGGCAACGACACGCCCCTGGAAACTGGTCGCAAAAACCACCCCCTGATCAGCCAGGATATTCCCGTCCAGATCAACCATGCGATCCAGTTCGGAACGACCACGAGGAACCGCTACACTACTTTCCCACTTCATCCAGCCATTCATAAAGTCCAGTGCAAATAATTTCCCATTCGCCGAACCACTAAGAACCAAATCATCAACAATCAAGGGCGAACTGGAACCACGCAGAGATAATACCGGAACACTACTATCAAACACCCATAGACGTTCACCTGTCGCCACATCATAGCCAATGACGGAACCTGCCACTGTCTGTACGATAACGCGATTAGCCGTAATCACGGGCACAGAAAGAATCTCTGCCTCGGCATTAGTACGCCAGACCTCATGACCATCCTTGCTATTCAGCAAGATTAAATCCGCTTCACTACTGGCAACAGCCAACAAGGAATCACCCAGACCAACACCACCACTTAACAAAACACCGGTATTGACCGTCCAACGCACAGCCCCCGTAGTCAAATTTCTGGCTGAGACCTCTCCTTCTTGCGTAGCAGCAAACACAGATTCACCATCACTTGCCAACTGCAACTGAACGGCATGAGCATGTTTATCCTGACTCAGCCTGGTCTTCCAGACAACATTTAAAGCCAAAGGGTCCTTGATCGTTTTTAGTTCAGTGGCTTCAATAACGGTATCCTTTCCAACCAACCACATCTTAACCCCGCTACAGGCCGTCATATTCAGCAATAACAATACCAATAACAGCTTACGCATCATCACGATCCTGTCGCCTCGGTGCCATTCACACCTACCCGCTTACCAACAATACTGTTGCGTTTAACCTCAATCATGGAACGCATTGCCGCACCGGCAGACAAGGCATCCAGAGCACGTTGATAGGACGCTTTAGCTTCTTGCAAACGTGCCTGCACCCGATAAACATCACCTTGCAGATCTTCGTAAATCGCGACAAAACCGACCTTGTCTTTAATCGCTGAAAGCACCTGTTGTGCCGCATCAACCTGTTTGTCTGCCAACAAGGTTCTAATCAAATGTATCCTGGCACCATGTATCTGGGCAGAAATCTGTGCATGTTCTACCACCCATTCCAGATCACTGACAGCATTCTCAACATCACCCTGTGCCTGATTGATCTTTGCCCTCATCATTGCCCCGGCAGAGGCATAAGGTGTATCACCAAACTTTTCAAGCAACTGCCCGGCCAACAATAAAACCGAATCATCTGCATTCTGACTGGCCGCATCCATCATCTGAAAATACAGATAAGAGGCCTGCTCCGTCTTTTGCTGACCGTATTCAACCCAGCTTCGGCCACCAAAAATAACCGCCAGACCAATAAAAACACCCGCCAGCACAGAGACACCGTTCTCACGAATCCATAGCTTAAGCGCCTCGCCCTTTTCCTCATCCGTCTTATAAATATCCACTTACATTACCTCTTAAATTAAGGAACTTCTAATTAATTATTGTAAACATTCACCCAACTGTGCGGCCAGCGATAACAAGGGTATATTCCTCTGTTCAGCCGACACACGTAAGGATTTAAAACCAATCTGCTCACCGGCAATTTCCTCATCACCCATCACCAGCACATATTCTGCACCACTACGATCAGCACGCTTAAACTGACTCTTGAAACTACCGCCACCATTATTCAACTGCAAACGTAACCATGGCAATTGATCGCGTAACTGCTCTGCCAGCACATACCCCTTCAATTGAGCCTGTTCTCCAACCAACACCATATAAACGTGCGGTGCCACATTAATATCCACAACACCTGTTTCTTCCAACAAGGCAACAATACGCTCCATACCCAGCGCAAAACCAATTGCAGGCGTGGCGCGTCCACCCAGATATTGCACCAAACCATCAAAGCGTCCACCCGCACAAACAGTCCCTTGCGCACCGAGTCGATTAGTGACCCACTCAAACACCGTGCGACCATAATAATCCAGCCCGCGCACCAGGCGATGATTCACCTCATAGTGAATACCGGAGGCATCTAATAGTTCACACAACTGCCGGAAATGCTCCCTTGATTCATCATCCAGATAATCTGCCAAGCGCGGTGCGTCTTCAATCAACGATTGCATGGCAGGATTTTTACTATCCAGTATACGCAATGGGTTCGTCGACAAGCGGCGATGACTATCCTCATCGAGGATATCCTGATGTTGATTCAGATAATCCACCAACACTTCTTTATAACGAGCCCGAGCCTCAGATGTGCCCAGTGAATTGAGCTGCAAACTAACATCATCCAGGCCCAATTGACGCAATAAACGCGCACTCATCATGATCAATTCAGCATCAACATCCGGCCCGGCCAGACCAAACACCTCCACACCAAACTGATGAAACTGCCGATAACGCCCCTTCTGTGGACGTTCATGACGGAACATCGGCCCCGTATACCACAACTTCTGAATCTGATTATGCAACAGGCCATGTTCAATGCAGGCACGCACGCAGGCGGCTGTACCCTCGGGTCTTAGCGTCAGGCTATCGCCATTACGATCATCAAAGGTATACATTTCCTTTTCGACAATATCAGTCACCTCACCAATAGAGCGATGAAACAGATCTGTTTTTTCCACCACAGGAAAACGGATTTCACGGTAACCATAGGATTGAACCAGGGAGCGCAACACCTGTTCCAGCCACTGCCAGGTCGGGGTCTGTTCCATCAGGATGTCGTTCATTCCTCGTACCGCTTGTATCTTACTGGACATAATCACCTTTTAGAGATTTCACTCGTGCCTGCACCCAGAGTAAAGCGCGCGGTACGCCCACTATTGAAAGGGGTTTGATCAAATTGTTCCCCATTATAAACGATATCGATAACCAATGAGTTACCCAATAACACCTGAAAGGGTGCTTTGCCACTCACCTCTCGATGATCACCCTCCCTTAATAAACCAAACACCAGTCGCATACCATTCATATCACGAATATCAACCCAACTCTCACCACTGGAGGAAAGCACAATTCTGCTTTCGTCAGCAGGCAATAGAACAGGCGCATCGACCACTTCATCTGTCACATTTTTTTGTTCTGGCATATCGTCCTGACCCGACAACAGCAATGGAACCTGTTGCGTACCAACAGAATTAGTCTCACTGAATAAAATATCCATAAATCTGCCATTTGATAAAAACAGCAGGTATACCGCCAGTAAACCAGCAACCAATAGCAACCAGAGAAAAAATCGTCGCAATGATGACTTGATGCCCCGACGAAACACCAGTGGCGCAGATTGCGTCATATCCTCTCTTACCCATTTAGCAACAGGTAAGGGCGCCTCCGGACAATGATAATCAGCAATTAACTGCACCGCATCCAGATTCAAAATACGTGCATAGCCTTTCAAATAACCATCGACAAAGGCCTTGGCAGGAAGTTGATCCTGATTATTATCCTCCAGCGCATTAATCACCGAGACACTCAGACGCAATTCCTTCGCCACATCCTCCTGTGATAGACCCTGTGTTTCACGCGCCACACGCAAACGCTCACCAGGACCAAATAGCGACTCAGTTTCTAACATTATATCTGGTTTCACAACACCCTTCTTCGCTGTCATTCAAACATCCCCCTGCGCGATTTTTGTGCCTGAATGGATGTTGGAAAAAGTCTCTGCAACTGATCCTGATAAGACTTCATTGCCTGTACGTCGCCCAATTTCCGTTCAATCAAAACACCTAACCACAAGGCATCAGGTCGCGCCCGACTCACCACTGCATAACGTTGCAACCAGGCACGAGCATTCAAATAATTAGCGGCAGAATACTGCAATAAAGCCATCTCCATTAAGGCCCTGTCCCACTCCGGATAGATTTTTAGTGCCTTACGAAAATACTGCCCGGCACGGGTATAATCCGGCACCCGCAGCAGACAAAGCCCAGCATTCAAATAGGCATTATGAGCCGATCGGTAAAGTGGCGATGTTGCCGCCTGCTGAAATTGCTTCTCCGCCTGATCAAACGCACCCTGCCGACAGAGATACTGACCATAATTATTGTGCGCCTCAGGGTATTCCGGCTGTAATTGCAATGCCTGTCTAAAATGATAATCCGCCTTTTTAGTATCCTTAAGTACACCATACAACACAGCTATGGCATTATGCGCCGAGGGCAACTGACTATCCTGATCCAGCGCACGCTTCAACTTCTCCAGTGCCAGATCATAATAGTGATTACCCATATAAGTAATACCCATCTGCACATTAATTTTAGCCGCTTTACTAGCAGAACTTTTCTTTTGCAAGCCCTGTGACGTACACGCCGACAGGATCAAAAAACTCAACAACAGACTCAAGATTCCTTTCATGACAAAACCACCTCACTGGAACCCTGCTCCACACGTGCACTTCTACGCGTTCGGTCATGAAACTTTCCGGCTAACTGACCACAGGCGGCATCGATATCATCCCCCCGTGTCTTGCGTGTCATGGTATTCATTCCCGCCTTAATCAGGATATCCCTGAAGGCAAGGATACGTTGCGCCGAACTACACTGATAACGGGTTTTATCAAAGGGATTAAACGGGATCAAATTAACCTTAGCAGGCACACCCCGCAACACCTTCACCAGTGCCCGGGCATCCTGATCACTGTCATTCACACCCTTGAGCATGACATATTCGAAGGTTACCCGACGGCGCGGTTCATCCTGAACATAACGCTTACAGGCTGCCAACAACTCCTTGATAGGGTATTTTTTATTGATCGGCACTAATTCATCACGCAGGGCATCATTACTTGCATGTAACGATATTGCCAGACTGACATTACAGGCCTGCTTTAGCTGATCCAGTGCGGGCACTACCCCGGATGAACTCAGGGTAACCCGTCGTTTGGACAGACCAAAGGCAAAATCATCCAGCATTAAACGCATGGCACTCACCACATTATCAAAATTCAATAATGGCTCACCCATACCCATCATGACCACATTGGTGACTGCACGTCGATCACTGCCCGGTTCACGCAACATACGCTCTGCCACTAACACCTGAGCGATGATATCGCCGGTTGATAAATTACGATTAAAACCCTGTTGGGCAGTGGAACAAAAACTGCAATTAAGAGCACAACCCACCTGTGAAGAGACACACAGCGTTCCGCGTTCACGCTCTGGGATATAGACCATTTCAATACTGTTGCCATCAGCCAGACGCAACAACCACTTACGCGAGCCATCATCCGACAGTTGATCAACCGTCACCTCAGGCAGACGAATCTCGGCATCTTGCTCCAGCGCGGTTCGCAACACCTTACTCATATTGGTCATCAGCTGAAAATCATCCACTCCCATTTGATAGACCCATTTCATTAACTGAGTGGCACGAAATGACTTTTCGCTCCGTTCAGCAAAAAAATGCTCCAGACCCTGACGATCAAGATCCAGCAAATTAATTTTCTTTATTTCTTCCAACGCAAGATTGCCCAATGACCGGGGACAGACCTGAGGTCTATCCCCTTATTGATTCCAAAAAGGGTATTTTAACGGAAAAAGAGAGGGAAATGGAGATAAATCCCCGCCTACGCGGGGATGACGGTAAGGTGCGTACCACGCACCACAGACAACGTCTTAATTAACCTTGCCAGAGAGATCAGAACCCGCCTTGAATTTCACTACATTCTTGGCCTTAATCTGGATTTCCTTACCCGTCTGTGGATTACGACCAACACGAGCGGCACGCTTGGATATACTGAAGCTACCAAAGCCCACCATGGTTCTACCTGGTTTCTTCCTGACAATCGGATCGTTACCACCATAACCCATAATGGTATTAATAAAGTCATCGGCCTGGTCTTCTGTTAAACCGGTCTGTGCCGACATGGCCTTTAACACCGTGACATGACCAAATGGCATAGCAACCGCATTTGCTTCCAGATCAACAAAGGCATCACTACAAAAATCGAGTGCATCGGCGGCTTCTTCAAGATCACCACCAACAACCGAGCTCTGATACACATCATTACGCATAATTGGCAGATAATTCAATAAAGCATCCGCACCATCAAACAAAGGTGTTCTACCATCCATACCCGCTGTACCCCGCAGTGCAGCCATAGGCATATCAAAGCGCAAGGTTAAACGTCTACGAACCGTGTTACCCATATTCGATGGTAGCTCAAAGATATACTCATCCGGCATACCTGAATCCGCCGCAGCCACACGAGCACGAGCACCAGCGGTGACAGGCACAAGATGTATCTGATCATGGGTACGCAAATATCCTCGACTCAGTCGTATCAAAAATTCAGCACGACCATCTTCTGTCTCAGTCATAGTCGCTCTAACCCCGGCCCCATACTTGGCGACAAGTGACATACCCGTCTGTGGGTTACGACCGGTGCGTGCGGCACGAGAGGATATACTGAAGGTTCCAAAACCGATCAACTGAACTCTACTCCCCTTATTCAAGGAACTGGTCGTACTGGTAACAAAACCCTCAAGCGCCCGTTTAGCATCCGCCTTTGACAAGTTGGCATCACCCGCGATGTAGCCAACCAACTCAGACTTAGTCATTGCATGAGAGGGTAGTGCCAACATCAAACTGATGATAAAAAGCAGAAATATTCCGATTTGTTGCGATAGATAAGGTCGATTCATTATAATTTCCTCCGAGCTGTGATTCCAACGCTAACTTAACGCCCCTAAGGACGATTTAGCACCGATTACATTCAGGTCTTATATTTCTAAATACAATGTAGTACTAGCGATAATCATGCCAGATATTGTTTTTACATCAAATTCAATGAGTTAATAAATACCCATTAAATAAAAACCGTTTTTATGTAAAAAATTCTTACAGAATGTCGGAGTTCTTTCCACCAAAGCTCTATTTAAGGCCTGGCTAATTAATCGTGTTCCTCAATCCACGCCATCTGAATCGCCTCCAACAACTTCTCCCCCGAACGCTCAGGATCATCATCAAAACCATCTAACGCACATACCCAGCTATGCAGGTCAGTAAAACGAACATATCGTGGATCGACATCAGGGTGTGTATCTTCTAATTCGATAGCAATATCAAGCGTATCATTCCACTTCATTTTATTACACCTTTACTCGTATCATTAATGATTATATTGGTGCGCATTGCGCACCCTACCGAGGGTTGCTCACCTGCGTGGAGATGACGGGTAGGGTGCGTATTACGCACCTAATTTTCCTTAACCATATTGATCGTATACTTTGGAATCTCGACCACTAGGTCATGGTCACCAATCACAGTCTGACAACTCAAGCGTGAATCCGGGTCCAGACCCCATGCCTTATCCAGCAGGTCATCTTCTTCCTCTTCAGCAGGATTCAACGAGGCCGCACCTTCCCTGATATAGACATGACAGGTGGTGCAGGCACAGGACTTCTCACAGGCATGCTCAATATCAACCCCGTTTTGATTCGCAACATCGCAGATCGTAGCACCCGGCTCAACCTCCAATACCATCCCTTCCGGGCAGATCTCTTCATGTGGTAAAAAAATTATCTGTGGCATAACTCACTACTCTTCAATTATCAAATCTTAAGGAACCTATTATATATTACAAATCATTACTGCCCCGCAAGAGACAGGGATTGCGCTTCTCTATCAGAGACCCTTGCCCGCATGGACGCGGGCGTGGAGCCTACAGGGATGTATTCACGGCGTGTCTCTGGTAGAGAAGCATGATTCCTGCCTCGAACTTACCAAGCATATTTTATCCTAAAACTCATCAACCTTATGCCCCGACATCGCCTGCTGTATACTCGCATTCATCCGCCGTTCCACATAGTCCGCACTCACCTTTTCCAGACCCGCAATAGCCGCCTTAATCGCAACATGATCATCACCCTGAACAACACCCGCCAGCCCAGCAACCGCCTGATCAATCAACTCGCGTTCCTCAACAGATAAATAACGTTCACCATCTTGCTGCAGAGCCGCATGAATCGCTTCCAGCACGCGATCCGCATCAACTTGTTGCTCACGCAAACGACGCGCAACAATATCATCCTGAGCATGATCCATCGAATCTCTCAGCATGGTCTCTATCTCATTATCCGACAGACCATAAGAGGGTTTCACCTCCACATGCGCCTGCACGCCACTGGTCTCTTCACACGCACGCACACTCAATAAACCATCAGCATCGACCTGCAAAGTGACTTGTATGCGCGCAGCACCGGCAACCATCGGCGGGATATCACGCAACTCAAAACGTGCCAGTGAACGGCAATCTGAGACCAGATCGCGTTCACCCTGCAAAATGTGAACCGCCAATGCCGTCTGCCCATCCTTAAAGGTGGTGAATTCCTGCGCCCTGGCAACCGGTATCGTGGTGTTACGTGGAATAATACGTTCCACCAAACCACCCATAGTTTCAATACCCAGAGAAAGCGGAATCACATCCAGCAGTAGCATATCATCATCCGGTTTATTACCGACCAGGATATCCGCCTGCACACCCGCACCAATCGCTACTACCTTGTCCGGATCAATATCCGCCTTTGGGGTTGTAGAAAAGAACTCAGACACCCGATCACGCACCTCTAGCACCCGTGTTGAACCACCCACCAGCACCACATCGTCCACCTGACCAGCGCGTATACCCGCATCACGCAATGCCTGTCGGCAGGTCTTCAAGGTTGAACGAATCAACCCATCAATCAATTCACCTAGCTGTGCTCGCCTCAGTTCTCCCTGCCAGGAACCGGCATCAGCCGCATCAATGGATACCATCACCACGTCCTGCTCAGTTAACTGCTCCTTCGCCACACAGGCATCATGGATCACCCGCCGCATTAAATGATGATCCAGTGCATCCTCTAACCCAGCTTGCGCAATCATCCAGTGCGCGATGGCCAGATCCATATCATCACCACCAAGAGCGGTATCACCACCGGTTGCCAAAACCTCAAACACACCCTTATTCAGGTTTAATATTGATATATCAAAGGTGCCACCACCCAGATCATAGACCGCGATAATACCCTCTGCATTACGATCCAGCCCATAGGCAATAGCCGCTGCAGTCGGTTCATTTAATAAGCGCAATACATTCAAACCCGCCAGTTTTGCTGCATCCCGTGTGGCTTGGCGCTGGGCATCATCAAAGTAGGCTGGCACTGTAATGACAGCCCCTTGCAAGTCACCACCCAATGTCTGTTGCGCACGTCTCTTCAGGTTTAACAGGATCTCAGCAGAGACTTCAATAGCACTCACATCACCTGCCGCCGTATGAATCCGTGGTACCGAGGATTCGACATCGGAAAATTGATAAGTCAAATGTTTATCCAACTGCGCCAAATCTTCTACACCACGTCCCATCAGACGTTTCACCGAGACAATGGTATTTAACGGATCTTTGGTAACCCACTGTTTTGCCGCAGAACCAACAACGGGCGCAACGTCTTCCTGATAATGAACAACCGATGGTAATAGATGCCGACCGTCGGCATCCGCTAGCGTATCAGCGACACCACTACGCACCGAGGCAACCAGAGAATTAGTCGTACCCAGATCAATACCGACTGCCAGACGATGCTCATGTGCAACCGTCGCCTGACCCGGTTCTGCTATTTGTAATAAAGCCATTAAACGACTATCCCGTCAACGATCAGTAGACTGCAAGAGATATGACTTGCCTGCCTTAAACCCCTCACTTACGCACCCGCCTCTATATCTTCCAACTCCGCCTCCAGCTCAAAACCCTCTTGCTCAAGCCTGCGGAAAAACTGCATCTTCTTAATAATATCAGCAATATTGCCCATTGTTTCCTTTGTATCACCAGAAAACAATACGACCAATTCCTGCTCATAAGCCATCAAGGCCTTAATAATCACATCCATAATATGCCCTAAGGCATCAAAAGGCTCATCCGCATCACGCACCGCCGAGATCGCCTCGCGCAACTCCATCTGTTCTATCAAAAAAGCACTATCCCGGGTTGTCGATGCCTCATCACTCCAGGCATAACCGCCAAGTTCCAATAGATAACGCGCACGTTCCATAGGATCATTTAATATCCTGAACGCCTCATTGATCTGCGTCGACTTCTGCATCGCAATACGCCGTTCCTGATCACCCGCAGAGACAAAACGATCCGGATGCATGGCACGTTGCATATCACGATAACGCGCCTGTAGATCACTACGATCAATAACAAAACTCACTTCCAGGGAAAATAACTCGTAATAATCCATCAACGCTAACCTATACTCAAGAGACAGGGATTGCGCTTCTCTATCAGAGACCCTTGCCCGCATGGACGCGGGCGTGGAGCCTACATGGATGTATTCACGGCGTGTCTCTGGTAGAGAAGCGTGATTCATGTTTCAAACCCACCGATTATTCTAGATATTAAAACTCTCACCACAACCACAAGTATCCTTAACATTCGGATTGTTAAATTGAAAACCTTCATTCAGGCCTTCCTTAACAAAATCAATCTCGGTGCCTTCCAGATAAACCAGACTCTTAGGATCAACAATCACCTTAACACCATGACCCTCAAATACCTGATCGACTTCATCCAGCGCATCAACAAATTCAATAACATAGGCCATTCCGGAACAACCGTTCGTCTTTACTGCCAAACGAATACCCAGCCCCTTGCCACGATTACCAAGGAACTTCTGGATATGCGCGGCCGCCATCTCTGTTATTGTGATTGCCATAATTATTTTTTGCTCTGTATATCATCAATCGCAGCACGAATGGCATCTTCAGCCAGCACCGAACAATGCACTTTCACGGGCGGCAATGCCAATTCCTCAGCGATATCGGTATTCTTGATCTCCATCGCCTCATCTAAGGTCTTACCCTTAACCCATTCCGTTAACAACGAGCTTGATGCAATCGCTGATCCACAACCATAGGTCTTGAAACGGGCATCTTCGATCACGCCATCATCATTCACTTTGATCTGCAGACGCATCACATCACCACAAGCCGGTGCGCCAACCATGCCGGTACCTACATTAGGATCATCCTTATCCATGGTGCCCACGTTACGTGGATTTTCATAATGGTCTAAAACTTTGTCACTATAAGCCATGATATTCTCCTGTTAATTAGCGACCTAATGCGAGGCCCACTGTACACTATCCAGATCAATCCCTTCCTTAAACATATCCCATAACGGTGAAAGCTCACGCAACTTCTCCACCTGGGTGCGTACCAACTTGATGGTGTAATCAATTTCTTCCGGTTGAGTGAAACGACCAATAGTAAAACGAATTGAACTATGTGCCAGCTCATCATTACGACCCAGTGCGCGTAAGACATAACTGGGTTCCAGACTGGATGAGGTACAGGCCGAACCGGATGAGACCGCGATATCCTTGAGTGCCATAATCAGACTCTCACCTTCAACAAGGTTGAAACTGATATTCATATTACCAGCAACACGATGTTCCAGATCACCATTCAGATAGACCTCTTCCATATCCTTCAGCCCATCCCATAAACGATCTCGCAGCGCCTGCACACGCTTATTATCTTCATCCATTTCCAGGCGAGCAATACGAAACGCCTCGCCCATACCAACAATCTGATGGGTCGCCAAGGTACCTGAACGCATACCACGCTCATGACCACCACCATGCATTTGCGCCTCCAGTCGTACGCGTGGCTTACGTCGCACATACAAGGCACCAATACCCTTGGGACCATAAATCTTGTGCGCCGAGAAGGACATCAAATCCACCTTCAACTTGTCCAGGTCAATGGCAACCTTGCCCGCACTCTGCGCCGCATCGACATGAAAAAGAATACCGCGCTCACGCGTAATCTCACCAATCGCCTCAATATCCTGAATGACACCAATCTCATTATTCACATGCATAACAGAAACCAGCACCGTGTCATCACGCAAGGCGGCCTTGAGCTTATCCAGATCCAACAGACCATTATCCTCTGGCGTGAGATAAGTCACATCATAACCCTCACGTTCCAGTTGCCGACAGGTATCCAGAACAGCTTTGTGCTCGGTCTTAACAGTCACAATATGACGGCCTTTTTTGCGATAAAAATGCGCCACACCCTTGATCGCCAAATTATCCGACTCGGTTGCACCCGAGGTAATCACGATCTCCCTGGGATCAGCATTGATCAGCCGTGCAATCTCAGCGCGCCCCTCAACAATCGCATCGTCCGCATCCCAGCCAAAGACATGGCTACGCGATGCCGCATTGCCAAAGGCAGTCTCCTTGGTTAGATAAGCAGCCATTTTTTTCGCCACCCGTTCATCAACCGGGGTGGTCGCCGAATAATCCAGATAAATTGGTACATCAACACTCATAGCTAAAGCCTACATTAACAATCAATACTTCATTAAACCAGGAATCACGCCTCACGCACCATGCGTTGACTCCACCCAATAACCTTATTCAAGGCCACTACAAATTGATCAATCTCCGTCACCGTATTCATCTTACCCAGACTAATACGAATAGCGCCTCGCGCCAGATCCTGTGCCACACCCATAGCCATCAATACATGACTAGGATGACTATCAGCACTACTACAGGCCGCACCACTGGATACTGCAAACCCCTCGCGATCCAGTTGCATCAGCAAGGTTTCACCCTCTATGCCCAGCACTGAACACTGCACCGTATTCGGGATACATTCAGCTTCAGCCGAAAACATTACCACCCCGGGCAGGGTTTCCAGTTGTTGCCGTAAATAGATCTGCAAGGCCTTCAACTGCACGACCCGATCCAGTAACCCTACAGCCGCCAACTCTGCCGCCTTACCAAAACCTGCTATCGCTGCCACATTCTCTGTGCCCGCCCGTCTGGCGCGTTCCTGGCTACCACCATGTAATAGAGGTGCTAATTCCAATGCAGGATCAAGAATCAAAGCACCAATCCCTTTAGGTCCATACATTTTGTGTGCAGACAGACTCATCATTTGCACCCCGAGCGCACTAAAATCCAGTGCCATTTTACCCGCTGCCTGCACCGCATCGGTGTGCATAATGACATCATGTTCCCGCGCCATCTCAGCCAGTGCGGCAATATCCTGAACCACACCGGTCTCATTATTTGCCATCACGACCGAAAGCATCTGCGCACCTGATGACAGCATTAGCTGCAAGGCATCTTTATCAACTCGTCCCTGCGTATCAACCCCGGCATAATCCAGCCGACAGCCCTGTTGTTGCAGGTAACGCGCTGGAGCCAACACCGATTCATGTTCAATCGAACTCACTACCAAATGCGATGAACCGTGCGTAAGCCTCATTGATTTCAGCGCGGTATTGTTTGCCTCGGTTCCACCAGCAGTAAAAACCACCTGGGCAGGCTGCACATTAACCAGTGCTGCCACTTGTTCTCTGGCATGATCAATAGCCGCGCGAGCAACCCGGCCTGCCTGATGTACACTAGAGGCATTACCCGCATGCCCCTGTAAAAAAGGCAACATAACATCCAGTACCACCGCATCCATCGGTGTGCTTGCATTATGATCCAGATAGACCATTACGCATCAGGCCTGAGCATTACCCTGCCGCTCAGGCAGAGTCAAATTCACATCAGCGGCTGATTTTTCACCCTGACGTGCCATGACCTCACGCACACTTTCCTTATTTGTCAGATCAGCCAACGAGATTCCCTGCAAAAAATCATTGATCTGCTCACTCAACCCGGTCCATAAATCATGTGTCAGACAAAGCTTGTCATCCTGACAATTAGCCAGACCACCACAACGGCGACTATCTATATTCTCGTCAACCGCATCAATGATATCCGCAATGGCAATGGTTGCCGCATCCTTACCCAGGGAATAACCACCACCCGGCCCACGGGTACTAGACACCAAACCCCGCTTACGCAAACGCGTAAATAACTGTTCCAGATAAGACAGGGAGATGCCCTGACGACCCGATACCCCAGCCAGCGTTGTTGGTCCATCCTCTGAATGAAAGGCCAAATCCAGCATTGCAGTTACTGCATAACGCCCTTTAGTGGTTAACTTCATAATTTATCGCCATATAGAATGGTAGACTTACAAACACAACACCAACCCTTTATATCCAGACCAGTGCCAACCTGATTAATGAAGCCATTATCAAATAACCAAGTATATTAGTCAAGTATTATTATTGCTTATCCTGCAATGGGCAACCGTCATCATCAATCGACTTGCCACAACTCGAATCAGCCTTGTTAACACCCAGATCACAAGGCCCCAGATCGGGCAGATCAAGATCACCAATTTCAGCACCCAATGCCTTCAGACCAGCACACATATCCTCCAACCGCTTATCCATTACATGGATATGATCGAGCATGCAATTAATCGCCGTTGCCACCGGATCAGGCATATCCTGGGTTGTACCATAGGCATCAAAACCCAGTTTTTTAGCTATCTCGTCCCGCTGTTGCTGCTTTTCATCCTTACAGGCTGAACTCACCACACGACCCGGCACACCCACCACCGTCGCATTCGCCACCACATCCTTGAGTACCACCGCATTAGAACCAATGCGTACACCTTCAGATATTTGTATCGGCCCCAGCACCTTGGCACCGGCACCGATCACTACATTGTTCGCCAGCGTAGGATGACGCTTACCCTTATCCCAACTCGTTCCCCCCAGGGTAACACCATGATACAAGGTACAATCATCACCAATTTCAGCCGTCTCACCAATCACCACGCCCATACCATGATCGATAAAAAAGCGACGACCAATACGCGCCCCTGGATGAATCTCAACCCCGGTAATCCAACGCGCAAATATTGAAATAAACTTCGCCAGCCACTTCAAACCTAAATGCCACAACCAATAATTCAGACGATGAAAAATAATGGCATGCACACCCGGATAGGTCGTCAACACCTCAAAGGTATTACGCGCCGCCGGATCTCTATCCATTGCACACCGAATATCTTCCCGCACACGTTCAAACATCAAAATCACCCTGGGGACAGACCCCGATTAATTACTTAAATTGACCAGCCGAATTAATTGGGGTCTGTCCCCATAATATAAGACATCGCTCATATTATAACCCTACAATTCACTCAGGTAAAAGCCAGGAACGTAATTAAGGACAAAAATTGACCAGGATCAAGAGGCCACGAGGATGACAGACAGCAGTTAAATTTTCTTCTGCATCGCCGTCAGGATGCCACGCAGAATATTATATTCAGTCTCATCCGGGCGTGCGCGCTGATACAAACGGCGTAGGCGACGCATCAGGTGACGTGGCTGCTGCGGGTTCAGGAACTCCAGTTCAACCAGAACCTGTTCCAGATGAACATAATATTGCTCCATCCTCTGTGCCGGAACAGGTATCGAAACAGGCTCATCAGACGATACATTACCCTGCATTCGAGCCTTAAAAACCTCATAACAAATCACCTGCACAGCAGCGGCAATATTCAGCGAACTATAGTCTTTATTACAAGGAATATGCACACGATAGTGGCAATGTTCCAGCTCATCATTAGTCAGGCCGGTACGCTCACGCCCAAACACCAATGCTACACCACCCTGTTGAGCTTCAACCATGGCCTGTTGCGCACATTGTTCAGGATCCAGCATCGGCCAGGCAAGATTACGCGGACGCGCACTGGTTCCCATCACCAGCGAACAATCATGCAAAGCGGCCTCCAGTGAATCAAAGACCTGTGCATTATCCAGTACGTCAGCCGCCCCCGAGGCGCGTGCAAATGCCTCACTATGAGGGAAATACCGTGGCTGCACCAGACGCAGGGAGGCCAGGCTCATGTTCTTCATGGCACGCGCCACCGCACCAATATTTCCCGGATGACTGGTTTCTACCAATACAATGTGAATTTGTGGTTCTACACTCATAATTATTACCATACAGTTAACTCAAGAGGCAGGGGGGGTGCCTCGAAACCATATTTCAATTTACGCCCGCCCAAATGGAAAACAAAGCACATCATCCAAACACTCCGCCCCCGCCAACAACATCAACAAACGATCAATTCCCAGAGCAACACCCGCACAATCGGGCAGACCCTCAGCAATAGCTGCCAACAACCGCTCATCCATAGGACGTTCCGGCAAGCCATTGGCTATACGTTGCTGCTGTTCCATCACAAAACGCCGACGCTGTTCATCGGCATTGCTCAACTCATGAAAACCATTCGCCAGTTCCACCCCATACAGATATAACTCAAAACGTTCGGCATAACCCTCTTCATGCAGACGCGCCAGGGAGGCCTGCGATGCGGGATAGTGATAAACAAAGATAGCACGCTCATGCAATTGCGGTTCAATCAACTGAGTCAGGATCAGGTCACGCCACTCATCCCAATCATCACCCATCGATACCGGGATCGAGATCTGATGCGACTGCGCACAGGCACGTAGCTCATCCACACTAGCCTGCATACCATCAACAGCCGCATATTTCAGAAACAAATCCTGATAGGTCATACGTTCAAATGAAGGTAATACGCGAATATCGGCAAATAATAACCTCACCAGCTCAGCCACCTCATCCATCAGGCGAAGATGGTCATAACCGACCCGATACCACTCCAGTAGAGTAAACTCCGGGTTATGCAAGCGACCCTGTTCACCCGCACGAAACACCTTGCAAACCTGATAGATAGAACCAGAACCCGCCGCCAACAACCGTTTCATCGGATATTCAGGCGAGGTGTGGAGAAAACGGGGAGTCTCTTTATTACCCTGACTGTTCAGAATCATGGATTCAATACAAGGATCAGTCACGCCAGCAACCGACAAGGTCGGGGTATCAACCTCAAGCACCGAACGCTGCTGCATAAAATCACGCAGCTGCTGTAGTACCTCAGCACGCAAACGCATCCGTTCAACACCCGCAACAGGCCGCCAGTCAGACACAGGCATTAGTCACGCATACGAGAGACATATTCTCCAGTACGAGTATCCACCTTGATCTGCTCACCAATATCAATAAACAGTGGCACCCGCACAACAGCTCCGGTATTCAAAGTCGCTGGCTTGCCACCACCACCCGAGGTATCACCACGCACACCCGGATCAGTATCGGTAACCTCAAGCACGACAAAATTAGCGGCAGTCACCAGTATGGGCGTACCATTCCACAAGGTTACCGTATAGATATCCTGCTCCTTTAACCACTTAATGACATCCGCTACCGCATGGGCATCCGCCGAGACCTGCTCAAAGCTTTCCGGATCCATGAAGAACCAGAATTCACCATCGGTATAGAGATATTGCATCTCGGTTTCCATCACATCAGCCGCCTCAATACTCTCGCCTGACTTAAAGGTACGATCAATCATACGTCCGGTTTTAAGGTTACGGATCTTGACCCGATTAAAGGCCTGACCCTTGCCCGGTTTAACAAATTCATTCTCAACAATGGTACAGGGGTCATTATCCAGCATTATTTTGAGGCCACTTTTGAATTCATTGGTATTATAGGATGCCATACGCTTACCTTAAGGACGTTATGTGAAAAAATCAGCCCCCATAATACATCGGTTAGCCCGCCAACACACACCTCTATGGCAAAAGATTCAGTCACAGGGGGTTACTCATGTTGGGGAATTGCTTGAATTAACAGAATTATCTGGCAATTCTCATTGTGCCCCGATAATGGACACACTGGATTTCCCACTACGTGCCAGCCATGCCTATATCCGCCGTATCGAAAAAGGCAATCCTGATGATCCCCTATTACGCCAGATCCTGCCCACCCTGGATGAGACCATAATCCACCCTGATTATCAGACCGACCCGCTGAGTGAGCAGGAACAAATGCCAGTACCGGGGCTGTTACATAAATATCATGGTCGCGTTTTATTAACCCTGACCGGTGCCTGTGCCATCCATTGTCGTTACTGTTTTCGTCGCCACTTCCCCTACAATAAAACCAATCCTGCCACAGACAACTGGGCAGAGGCACTGAATTACATTCAAACACACCCGGAAATCAAAGAAGTCATCCTCAGTGGTGGTGACCCGCTATCCATCAGTGATCGGCGACTACAGGCACTCAGTCAACGGCTGGATAATATTCCTCATCTGCAACGTCTGCGTATTCACAGTCGGCATCCCATCGTGTTACCCGAGCGTATCAATGAAGAACTATTAATCTGGCTCAGGCAAAGCCGCCTGCAAACCATCATGGTTATCCATAGCAATCATGTCAATGAAATTGATCAAGCGGTCAAAGATGGTCTTGATCAACTGAATCAGGCTGGAGTCACCCTATTAAATCAATCGGTGTTATTAAAGGGGGTCAATGATAATAGCCAGACCCTGATAGAACTGAGCGAACGCCTGCTAAATTGCAAGGTACAGCCCTATTACCTGCATCAACTGGACCCCGTTCAGGGGGCCGCACACTTTGCCGTCAGTGATGAACATGCGAGAGAACTGATACAGGAACTCCATCAACGACTACCCGGCTACTTATTACCCCGACTGGTACGCGAATACGCAGGCGAGCCAGGGAAAACGCCTTTATAAATCGCAAATATCAATCAATTCTGCTTGATTCTTAAAGTTTTTTTACAAAATAACGCTACCCATTGTAAGTAACGCAAACGAGGTGGAATATATGAAATTCAAGCTACCATTAATCATTGAAGCAAACGTCTTGCACAAACATCTGGGCGATGACAAACTGGTTATTATTGATTTATCCATTCCACAGGTCTACAAGGAAGGTCATATCCCAGGAGCCATTCATCTCAGTTACCCCAGCATCGTGCATGCACATGATAATGTGGATTGTGATATTCCACCAGACAATAAATTATCCGAGGCACTGTCTAAAATAGGCTTACTGCCCGAACACAAGATTGTTGCCTATGACTCACAACACAACCCCATGGCCTGTCGCCTGCTATGGACACTGGAAGAACTAGGATTTCAACATGGAAACCTGTCTATATTGAATGGTGGCTGGCATGCATGGAAAGAGTGCGGCTTACCGATTGAAGAATCACCCAACACACTACCAGAATCAGGCTTCTTTGCTAAACAGTCATGTAATGTTAATGCCAGACGTGAATACATAGAATCAAGGATTGGCGACTCCGATGTTGTGATTCTGGATACGCGTATGATTGAAGAGTTCACCAACGAGTTATTAATCTGCGATCGTGGCGGCAATATCCCTGGTGCAATCCACTTCGACTGGGAGAATAATGTTAATACAGAAGATGCCTTCAGATTTCATTCCGACGAAGTATTGCTAGAGAATTTTGCCAAACTCGGTGTTGTGCCCGAGAAAGAGATCATCATTTATTGCCAGACCCATTTTCGTTCCGCACACACCTACTGGGTATTAAGACACCTGGGTTTCAGAAATATCCGTGGCTATGCATCGGGTTATTCCGAATGGGGCAATGCAGAAGATACTCCCATTGAAAATGAGGCTATCGAGGCATAGCCCTTGATCAAAACCCTAAAATAGAGCGGCAAACAGATCCGGATAAACGATACGATCACCCGACTGAAATACACCGTCTTCCAGTTCCAGTGCCGTCACAGCATCCTTTGGTAACTGTAGATTCGATGTCAGCGACCAGTTCGCTATGGGCTTAAAGCCAAAACGCTGATAATAATCGGGGTAACCTGCCTCGATAATTGCCACATGCCCACCTTTACGCGCACGTTCAATAGCCGCCTTCACTAATACAGAACCAATGCCCCGCTGTGACTGTGATGGCACTACAGACATTGGCCCCAGCGCCAGGATCTCTCTGGAACCATCATCATGCGCCAGCAAGATACGGGACAACAGGATATGCCCTACAATACGCCCGTTGATCTCAGCAACCAGAGAAAGATCTGAAATAAAATGCGTTGAGCCACGCAGTGATGAAACCAGGTTGGCCTCAACATCACCGGCAAAGGCACTCACATTCACCACATCAATGGCCCGAATATCTTCCGGGGTCTCTGATCTTACTACGACATCATGCATCGTTATCTCCGTTATCTCTGTTGTCTATGAACATTGCTACCCCGTTAAGAATTATTTTAACCCTATGTAACGGCATAATTAAAAAACATGTCCAGAAAGTTCGAGATATGCGTCACTCTCCTCTAGCAGAGACACGCCGTGAATACATCCATGTAGGCTCGATGCCCGCATCCCTGCGTGCAACGGTCTCTGCTAGAGAAGAGCAACCCATGTCTCTTGAGTGAACAAAATAGCAGTGTTCTATGATATATATGCGGACTGCGCCTAGTCAAGCAGATGTGACACTAGGCCATCCGCTAGTTTAGGTTCAAACCATGTCGATTTTGGTGGCATCACTTCATTGGCATCCGCCACCGCCATCAGATCTTCCATACGAGTCGCAAACATGGAAAAGGCGACTGCCATTTCACCACTATCAACACGCTTTTCCAAACCATCCAGTCCACGGATACCGCCGACAAAATCAATGCGCGTGTCGGTACGCTGATCCATGATGGCTAGTAAGGGTGCCAACAGGTTATCCGCTAACAAACTCACATCCAGTCGTGCCACCGGATCATCCTGCGGAATACGATCCGTATGGATATTCAAGCGATACCAGCGTCCGTCTACATACATACCAAACTCACCCACCTGCGCGGGTGCTACCGGTTCATCACTCATCACCACATCAAAGTGCTCTGCGATACGCGCCAATAGATCCTCAATTGAAAGACCATTCAAATCCTTAACCACCCGGTTATAATCCAGAATCTTCATCTGATTATGCGGGAAAATTACCGATAGAAAATAATCACAGGCCTGCTCACCCTCTGCCTGTCCACGACGCGCCGCAGCAACTCTGGATGCGGAGGCAGAACGATGGTGTCCATCGGCAATATAAATCGCCTTCATATCATCAAACCACTGCGTAATCTGTGCGATCTGTGCCTCATCGGTTAACACCCATAATTCATGGCGAATCCCATCATCGGCAGTCACATCAACATTTGCCGAACCCTCAGCGATCTTTAATAACAAATCATCCAGTGGCTTAAAGGAGGCATAGGCCAGCAATACCGGGCCCGTTTGTGCATTTAATGCCTCGATCTGACGTACCCGGTCATCCTCTTTGGCAGGACGGGTAAATTCATGCTTACGAATACGATTGGTATCATAATCAGCAACCGATGCTGCTGCCATCAGGCCGGTCTGCACATGATCACCCATATGCATACGGTAGACGTAATAACAAGGGCTTGCATCCTGCGCCAGCACACCTTCATCACGCATATGGGCAAGACTCTCTGCCGCCTTGGCATAGACCTCTGGCGCATAGGGATCAGTTCCCTCCGGTAGATCAATCTCTGGTTTAGAGATATGCAAAAAACTCCAGGGACGACCTTCAGCACGGGTACGCGCCTCAGCACTATTTAACACATCATAAGGCGGGGCAACTACATCATTCGCACGACCATCCACTGGACGCAGACCTGCAAAGGGTTGGATCAAAGACATTATTCTTTCCTGATGATATTAAAAGCCGCTATTGTATCAGGAAAGGACTCAAAACACCCTACTCCCTGACAGATTCCTGGGCACAACAAAGGTAAATGCCGCACCCTTACCCGAATTATTACTCGCTGCAATCGTCCCTCGATGACAGTTTATAATTTGCTTACAAATACTCAGCCCAAGCCCGGTACCACCGGCTGTCGTTTTTGTTTGACTACTTTGTACAAACTTATCAAATACCGCCTCCAACTCATCTTCGGGGATACCCACCCCTTGATCAATAACAGAGACCGCCAGTGCCGGCATTGATGAATTATCGGTATTCCTTCTGCCAATTACTAATGACTGCTCCTTTATCTGGACATTAACCATTCCTCCAGCGGGCGTAAATTTAATTGCATTCGATAGCAGATTTAACATTACCTGCATAATCTTGTCTGCATCAACACAGCTATCGGTATCAAATTTCGCAGGAATATAACGAACATCCACCCCTTTGTCTTGTGCCAACATATCCAGCTCTGCAATTGCCGATTCAACAATACCCTGCATACAAATATTTTTAAATAAAAAATCCACCTTCCCCGCTTCCAGCTTAGACAGATCCAGTAAATCATTAATCAAAACAAGTAATCTTTCACCACTCATATTGATCCGCGTGTAATACCCCAGCAATTTATCCCTTTCCGCATTATCTATCTTGTTCATACCCAGTGATGAATAGGATAATATAGCATGCATCGGGGTTCGCAATTCATGGGACATATTTGATAAAAACTCGGATTTTATCCTGCTGGCCTCGTAGGCCTTGTCCCTGGCAATAATCAATTCTTTTTCATGTTCTTTCTTTTCATTAATCTCTATTTTTAATTGCTCATTCAACTTATGCAGCTCATCTGCATTGCGTGTATCACGACGATTAATTGAATAACCAATATTGCCACTACTAAAGGGGGTATAGAGCAAGCCGGTAAAGGTTTGCCATTGATCTTCATCAAACTGATCAAGACCGATCTTCATTTTCAAATGACCACCTTCAGGTGAAGCAATATAGGTACCGAAAAGTCGATCCCACAGGGATATATGAAAAGAAAAATTACTATTCGCCTCATTCTCCCGGGTTGAATGATGAATTCGGTGCATATCCGGCGTTACAAAAACCCAACGCAAAATCCGTTCCAGCCGCTCATTCAGGGCAATATTTGAATGGGTAAACATCGACATCACATTAAGCATTAATTCAAATACAACAACCACTATAACAGGCGCACCCAGAATAATAATGGCCGTCATTTTTATCAGTATAGAAAGAAGGATTTCGATGGGATGAAAACGTACACCCGTAGAGACATCACAATCCCGGTCTGAATGATGCACACGATGTAGTCTCCATAACACAGGGATCTCATGAAAATTCAAATGTTGTAAATAAATAATAAGATCGAGCAGAACAAATGTTACAACAAACCGAGCCCAACCACTCATTTCAAAATGATTAGCAAAACCCCAATCATTCTTCTCCGTCAGATAAGCAACCCCGACCGCAAGCACTGGAATAAAAAACCTGACCAGAATAGTGCCACTAATAATTAATGAAATATTATTCAGCCATCGTTTTGACTTATTTTGTGTGAGTTTTCGTCTTGGTCGATACCATTCCCACAAGGCAAGCAAGATAGCGGCACCAATAAACATACTCAGGCGAATACTGGCTTCATATTTGAGTATAAACTCAACCATTGATATCTCGCATCCCATTAAACGCGAAGTTGAGAACAGACTTCATGTCTGTCCCCTATGCCCCTACTGACCTGAATTAACTGCGGTCACCTTCTGCCAACCACGTGGCAACTTGTTCCCACGTCGACCCCGTTCGCCCTGATAATCAATCAGTTCTTTGTACTTCAACTTCATACTACGCTTACCACAGACCAACTCCAACACACCACCTTCAGGAACAGCGGCAACGCCCACAATATATTCCTCTCCAGCATCCCGCTTCACCTTCGGGATTGCCATAATCTTATTACCCTTACCTCGTGACAAGCACGGCAGATCCTGTATTGAAAACACCAGCATACGCCCTTCATTACTCACCACTGCCAGTAAATCAGTTTGATAATTAGTCACCCTGACCGGGGCTAACACACGACCACCCTTAGCCACATTAAGACCTGCCTTACCGGCCTTATTCTTGACCATTAAATCCTTTAAGGTGGCTACAAAACCATAACCGGCATCACTGGATAGTAAATACTGATCCTCATCAACACCCATCATCATACCGGCAAAGACCGAGCCATCAGGCGGATTCAATCGACCTGTTAAAGGTTCACCATGACCTCGGGCAGAAGGTAGCAGGTATGCGGATAATGAATAAGTGCGTCCGGTAGAATCAATAAAACTCACCATTTGATTACTGCGGCCACAAACTGCCACAAGGAAAGCGTCGCCCGCCTTGTAATTCAGGCCCTGCGCATCAACTTCATGCCCTTTAGCCGAACGCACCCAACCTTTTTTCGACAACACAATAGTCACCGGTTCACTCGGAACCAGAGCTGTTTCATCCATCACCTGCGCCGCATCACGTCTTACAATCGGCGCACGTCGTTCATCACCATACTTTTCTGCATCCGCCATCAGCTCTTTACGAATCAAGGTCTTCATACGAAGCTTTGAGGAGAGTAGTGTCTGTAACTGATCACGCTCATCCGCCAGTTCTTTCTGCTCACCAACAATCTTGACTTCTTCCAGCCGCGCCAGGTGACGCAGTTTTAGATCAAGAATGGCATCACTTTGAATCTCAGTGATCTGAAAACGCTTCATCAATGCTGGCTTAGGCTTTTCTTCATTACGAATAATCGCAATCACCTCATCAATATTGAGATAGGCAATCAATAAGGCATCCAGGATATGCAGGCGACGAAGCACTTTATCAAGCCTGTATTCCAGACGTTTACGCACTGTGGTTAAACGAAACGTCAGCCACTCCTTCAGGATCATGCGTAAATCCTTAACCTGGGGGCGGCCATCCAGACCAATAATATTCAGGTTAACCCGATAGCTTTTTTCCAGATCGGTACTGGCAAACAGATGTGACATCAAGGCATCGGTATCAATACGATTAGAACGCGGCACAATCACCAGACGCGTCGGATTTTCATGATCGGATTCATCACGCAGGTCTTCAACCATGGGCAGTTTTTTAGCCGTCATCTGCGCTGCAATTTGTTCCAGCACTTTGTTACCCGACACCTGATGCGGTAATGCGGTAATAATAATCTCACTCTGTTCCCGTTCATAACAGGCACGCATACGCACTGAGCCATGACCTTGCTCATAAATTGCCAACAGATCATCAGGCGCTGTAATAATCTCAGCATCGGTCGGGTAATCCGGGCCCTGGATATGCTTACACAAATCAATAACACTAGCCTTCGGCGTATCCAACAAGTGAATAGCCGCACTGACAACCTCGCGTAGATTATGTGGAGGGATATCGGTCGCCATACCCACCGCAATACCCGTGGTACCATTCAACAATACATTCGGTAGACGTGCAGGTAGCAGCGAGGGTTCTTCCATGGTGCCATCAAAATTAGGCACCCAATCCACCGTGCCCTGCCCCAGCTCAGATAACAATACCTCGGCATAAGCCGCCAGACGCGACTCGGTGTAACGCATCGCGGCAAAGGACTTGGGGTCATCCGCTGAGCCCCAGTTACCCTGACCATCCACTAACGGATAACGATAGGAAAAGGGTTGTGCCATCAACACCATCGCCTCATAACAAGCACTATCGCCATGAGGGTGAAACTTACCCAGCACATCACCCACCGTGCGTGCTGATTTCTTATATTTGGCAGTCGCCGAAAGCCCCAACTCAGACATCGCATAGATAATACGGCGCTGCACGGGCTTTAACCCATCACCAATATGCGGCAAAGCACGATCGAGAATAACGTACATGGAATAATCCAGGTAGGCCTGTTCAGCAAAGTTCTTTAACGGTTGACGTTCAACACCCTCAAAATCAAGATCCATTGCCTTCATCTACACAGCATCTCCGGACGTTTCCTTGCCATACGTCAACAGTATCTCTCCGCTAATATCAAACATCTCGCCACAACCTAATAATGATCGTAATTGCCCCTGTAACTTAAACACCTTATGTCTCGAATAGGTTCTCAATGGATCCAGCACATGACTTAATTCTGTTGGATCCAGATCCATGGTATAGGTCACCATTAATTTAACAAAGAGATAATCACCCGATGCAATCGCCTTGCTGATAAATCTCTCTTTTTCTCCATCTTCCAGAAATTCTAACGCACTGGCTGCATGTATCTCCGCTCCACCCTCTTCAGCACCTTGCGTCTTGTAAAAATACATCTCTACACCATCATGTGTTTTACGCTGACTATTTGAAGAGGAACTACCTCGCATTGCGATCACGCTACCAAACAGATCCACCACCACCCGCGCTTCAGTAATCCAGCGTAAATCATAACGACCATCTTCAGAACGAAAAAACTCACCTAATGAAGAGGGCTTATCCGAGATCGCAACCCACTGCATCACCGCCTTACCCTGGTCATCCCGGGCAATAAAAAAGGGCACGCCAGCAAGATTATCAACAACAATACTTTCATGCAAACGTATGTTTGCCGTACTATTGATATCTTCACGATCGACCTTCAATTTTTTCTTGTTTCTATCAATCAAATCAATGAAGAATTTATCCAGCTCATCATTTAAATGATTACCTCGGACACGTTCCAGCATCAGGCGATTTTCTCGTCCTGCCACCACCTTGACCAGACGATAAGGAATATCACTCAAACTGGCATTAGGACACATTTTCTGTAACTTGGGCAGACCCACAGAAACCTCACTATCAGCCTTAAGACTTACGTCACGGGGTAATACAGCACACAGACCACGGACCGAAAGATCCTTGGTAACTGTTGTTATCTTGTTACCATCCACCTTGATATCCACCCCGATCTCGGCAACATAACGGTGCTCAGTACGCGCATAAATACGACCAAAATGAATCAGCTCCGGAAACAATGCGGCATCTTCCTCAGATAAGGTCTTCGACACACTACCATCCACCACATGACAACGCACATTCTTCGTCCACACCTGGATGCCACTCATATCCTCGACCCGAGTTGAATCACCCCTGATCTCAAGCAAAGTCTTCATCTGTACGGTAATATCAATCAACTGGGCAGAAAAGGAGAGCAATGAAATCTGACTTAACAAATCCTTCGCATCTTCTTCACAACATTCCATCATTGATTCCATGATGCCCTCAACCTTTTCTGCATTGGGCATCTTCAGCGGGATGGAAGAGACTGCCATCTTAAGCACACGATAGTCCTTGCGTCCCAAGGCATAACGTAGAAAACGATACCAGTCATCCGTTGATTCAAACTCATTGCTGGTTGCTGAATAAAGACCTGCACCCTTATCGCCATCAACATGGTACAACGCCATAATCAGCTCGCCATGCTCTTGCAAATATTGCAAGCGATGCGGCAAACCCAGTGGGGAATAATCATCCAACCCGCCCTGATCCTTAAAAAAGTCCTGTAGCGGTTGATTACCATCGGCAACAATCACGGTCTGTGTTTGTAATCGTCCCTCATCATCCTGAGACACAAAGAAGGGTAAGGGGATCAGGTTTTCGGTGTAGGCACGTTCATAAATCCAGGCAGCAGCCGTCCAGAACTCATCCTCAACGTCCAGCTTGTATTTGCGCCGATAACGTTCAATCAAGCCCAGAATATAGGCCTCAAATGCCTCCGTATGCGATTCTTCCATAATACGCAGACCCAACAGGCATTCCGTTGCTTTACGCTCAATATGATTAACAACGTATTTCAAACCGGTCAGCTCAACACCTTCAGCCTCATCTTCATCCTGTAACAGAGTGAAATCAACCTCAACCACTTCACCGTATTCAAAATCAAAGAAACCCTTAACCCCGATCAGGACACCCGAGACCGAGATATCGCGTGTCGAGGCATCATGCATCATCCCCCCCGTGTTCATCTTGATCGCTGTCACATATTGCAAACGTTCCTCACCACGACGTTTATGATAACCAAAGGGGATAATGGGTGGACTGTACAAAACACCTGTACGAGAGAACTCACCCCCACTAACCTCAACGCGTGACGGCCCGGATTCACGCGGACGAGCCTGTGATGATTCATCCTCTCCTGGCGCGGTGGGCACAAAGGTATCTTTCTTCTTACGCATCATGCGATAGGTGTGTTCACCATTCACAATCGCTTCGTAGGTTGCCAGGGTATAGACACCGTTATCATCAGCAAGACCTTTCCGATAAATTGCATAAGAGATATTATCCAGATGAAAAACACGATCATCGAGGATATAACGCTTACACTGCCCCTGCACCTTACCTCGCATATCAATGGTCAGGAAGCAGGCGCGAGTCATCTTTTTTTCTTCCATCTTTTCCAGAAAAAGCCCTGTTTCCGAACCGATGGTGACAACCTCAGTCACCAGTTCCTTCCGATCAGAACGCGCATCCAGACGACGGTAATGACGTACCCTTAACTGTTTTTCCTGACTATTCATCATATCCCTTCATAAATCCGATGTCCCGGCAGCAAGATTACCTTTCGTTTCCAGCCAATGCTTACGATCACTCGCGCGTTTTTTCGACAACAACATATCCATCAGCTGGTGGGTGCCATCGTCCACATCAACGGTCAATTGCACCAGCCTTCGGGTATCCGGGGCAATCGTTGTCTCCCGCAATTGTAAAGGATTCATCTCACCTAGCCCCTTAAAACGTTGAACATTTACCTTGCCACGCATCTTTTCCGCCACGATACGATCCAGTACACCCTGTTTTTCTGCCTCATCCAGGGCATACATCACCGTCTTACCCACATCAATTCGATACAGTGGGGGCATGGCAATATAGACGTGACCAGCGGCAACCAGACCCGAAAAATGTCGCAGGAACAGCGCACATAACAAAGTCGCAATATGCGCACCATCCGAATCGGCATCCGCCAGGATACAGATCTTACCATAACGTAAACGCGACAGATCATCACTGGCAGGATCCACACCAATCGCCTGCGAGATATCATGCACCTCTTTTGAAGCCAAAACCTCGGATGAATCTACCTCCCAGGTATTCAGGATCTTGCCGCGTAGTGGCATGATCGCCTGATAACTTCTATCCCTTGCCTGCTTGGCTGAACCACCCGCTGAGTCGCCCTCAACCAGAAACAATTCTGTTTGCGCCGAATCATTCAAACTGCAATCGGCTAACTTACCCGGTAACTTGGGACCACTGGATACTTTTTTGCGCACCACCTTGCGACTAGCACTCAGACGCTTCTGGGCACTATTGATCGCCAGATCGGCTATGCGTTCACCCGCCTCGGTGTGCTGATTCAACCACAAACTAAACGAGTCCTTAATTACCCCGGAGACAAAGGCCGCACATTCACGCGAGGAAAGACGTTCCTTGGTCTGGCCACTAAACTGAGGGTCACGCAATTTCACCGAAAGGATATAACTACAGCCACTCCAGGCATCCTCAGGGGTAATACGCACCCCACGCGGCAACAGATTACGAAACTCACAAAACTCACGAATGGCCTCGGTAAGTCCGGTACGCAGACCGTTAACATGCGTTCCGCCCTGCCCTGTTGGAATCAGATTGACATAACTTTCAGCCGCACACTCACCACCATCGGTCAACCACACCAGCGCCCACTCCACTGCCTCAGTCTCACCAGATAATTCGCCGGCAAAGGGTGCTTGCGGAATCGACTCAGCGCCTTGCAGACAATCCAGTAGATAATCCTTGAGCCCGGCCTGGTACTGCCACTCACACTGTTCTTTACTCTGTTCATCCGAAAAGCGCACCAACAGCCCAGGGCACAACACCGCCTTGGCTCGTAATACATGTTTTAATCTGGATACCGAGAATTTAGCGGAATCAAAATAATCAGGTTCAGGCCAGAAACGCACTGTGGTGCCGGTATTCTGCTTGCCTACCTTACCCACCACCTCAAGATCAGAGGTCTTATCGCCTTGGGCAAATGAGATGTTATATTCCTGCCCCCCACGACGCACCCACACCTCCAACTGCCGGGAAAGCGCATTCACCACCGACACACCAACACCATGCAGCCCACCGGAGAATTGATAATTATTATGTGAAAATTTACCCCCCGCATGTAGCCGCGTAAGGATTAACTCAACCCCGGGGATTCCCTCTTCAGGATGAATATCGACCGGCATACCACGTCCATTGTCCCTGATCTCAAGCGAGCCATCCTTAAATAGACTCAGCTCAATACGGTCCGCATGACCAGCAACTGCCTCATCAACCGCATTATCAATCACTTCCTGCGCAAGGTGATTAGGTCGCGTCAGGTCAGTATACATTCCCGGTCGCTTACGCACCGGATCAAGTCCACTGAGAACCTCAATTGAGGCTGCATCATAAGAATTACTCATAATTGATCAATAAAACCCTTAACCTATTTCGCACAAAACGTGACTAAACTAATCGATTATATGCACATTCCTTGCCAGAATAAACATTACCCGATACAAAATCTTTTATCGACCTTCCCAGGACACCCCATCCTTAGGTAATCTTTCATAATCATCAATAACTTTAACCCGGTAGGGCAGGGAATTGTTCCAGTTCCAAAAGACAATATTTTTCCCGCCAGGTGATACCCCTGCTGCATAACTCAGTACAATGATACCCGCAACCTCGGCAGAAATTAATTGCTCAACAAGATTCCATGTCGGAGGCGTATCTCCATTGCTAATAATAAACTCCCAACCACAAGCCAGATCTAACAAACTATAGCCTGTAGCTGCCAAGGTTTGGGGATGAGTTAAATCAACAATAGATTGACAATCCACATCATAATAATAAATCGTAACAGGCTGAGACTTAAAGATAAATCCTTGTTGAACCTCGTGTAAAGCCGTAATAGGGTCAAGCGAAGCATATAGGGCTGGAACCCCAACAGGATTAAATCGACCACCATGACGTGCAGCACCCTGACCAGAGGCTGGATTAAACGCCCATTTTGGATGGTGACCACGGCAAACCCGCTATTGAAAACAAATGTATTGGTCAACAAAACTCAAGCATAGCCTCCCTCAGCAATCCTGCTTAGGTAGTCCCGCAAGGCCTGGCCTCTGCCCTCTTTCAATAGATCTTCTGCAGTTTTATCGCCAAAGGAAGGCAGTGGTTGTGAACGATACCAGGCAAAAGCCAATTCAACCGAACCAGACCAGGGGATCACACGATTAATAATTTCAACAGTCTCACGCAACCGACCCTGAGTAGCCACAGAGCTGGAACGGCTTGTTTTAGTCACCGCATCACGCGATAAACCCGTAGCAGCAGCAAGCTCCTGCTTAGTGATATGGAGTGTACGGGCCAAAGATGTGGCTTCAACACCCTCTTTACCAATAACCCTTTGAAGAAAACCAGCACCCATGGAACGCCCCTTATAATCACCTGTTAATGGTAGCATATGAGCGGCAACAAGGGGTTGTCAATTAATCTCAGATACAACCCTATCATTTAGTTATATGTTGATTTTCGAGGATAGAGTCCCCTTCCTAAAAAATAACACCTTCAAATCAGGAAAGAATTAAGCATAAAAATGAATATGGGAAGGTCATTATAAACCTACTTTCATAACTCCTGGCCTTGAAAGATTTTCTTTTTATTCGCAAAAAGAATTCAAAGATATATTGTTTAATAATACTCTTGAGACATTAAAAGAAGGCTTGGATTACCCGAATGAATATAAACTTTATAAAAAACTTTTCTCATTTATAAAACCACATGATTTGTATAAGGATAAAGTGTGAACAACAAACCACAAACCAAGAAGATTAAGCATGCGAGAAACCCGCATAGCCCAGGCTGGTTTATACGATAATCACTCAAAACACGAGTTCGGATTTCAACTTAAATCCCTTTCTCGTGTTTTGGACGAACATACAGACATACAGCTCGGTACCGGTACCTGCAGCGGTGTGGTTATTTGGATCGGGCTTGATGGGCTTGGGTGGGTGTGGCCAGGCGTAAGCTGGGTTGACACTTTCGTTTTGCTTTACTGTGTGGAAAGGAAGAACCGGGGTCAGTGGGTATTCCAGCACCACACCCACGACCTGTGTTTAAGTGTCCGCTGTGTCATGCACCCATGCAAATCAGAGGGTTTATTAAGCCTGCCTGGGCATCAGGCTGATCAATTGGGGGGAACAACCCTTCCATTCACCCAATATCAGGGAGGACAGTATTATTTTATGAAAAAATAACACCCTTTTTATTAGCCGATTATAGGCTAAGGTTTTTGATCGTCTGCAACAAGGTA
>JAADJB010000012.1 GCA_013151035.1 Gammaproteobacteria bacterium | reverse complement strand
AACCTACCATGCGGCTGAAATCGCCTTATATCACACGCTTGGAGCCTTACCCGTACCGGAAACTACCCACGAATTTTTCTGAGGAGGCAAAAAAATATCAAAGGTGGTAAATTGAAATTGTTACATAACACATATGGAGGGCCTCTTATTATAGTCTCACCATTGCCTGCATGGATTCAGGAGGTAGAGCAACGCAGGAATCCAAAGCGAATTTGCGAAATGCTTTCTGTAAAATAATGGCGAGTTAAAAGGGATTGAGCATTTCAGGTTTCCCTCAACAAGTCCGGCCATGGCCCAATTGTCATTCGATGAAAAATTGTTGGAGTGGTCAGATATTAAGAGAAAAATATAACAGGTTGTTGTCAGGCTTTTTTATGGTCCCGGATATCCTCGAGTTCTTCAATATATTTTACACCCCACACCTGTAGCGATTTGATCACAGGTTTTAGTGTAGCACCAAATTTTGTCATGGAATATTCCACCTTTGGTGGGATTTCCGGATAAATTTTTCTGTTAACGATTTTATCGGCTTCAAGCTCACGTAACTGTTTGGTTAACATGCGTTGCGTGATATCAGGGATGAGTTTTCTCAATTCATTAAAGCGTTTTTTATCGGCTTGCAAATGATACAGGATGACTCCCTTCCATTTTCCGCTAATGGCTTCCAGTGCGGCTTCAACCGGGCAGCCAAAATTACATTTATATTCAGAATGTTTCATTATAATTAATCCAGGTATACATTTAGTGCCTACTGCACAAATAAGTGCGTTCTTACAATTATAGAACTATTGGAATACTATCATGGTTGTTTCAATAAACAAGGGCAAGATAATGGATACACAAGAGGCAATTAAAAGTCGACGTTCTATTAAAGAATTTGATTCAACGCATATCATGTCGGATGAAGAAAGGGATCAATTAATCTCTTTAGCGATGTTATCACCTACCGCATTTAATCAGCAAAACTGGCGCTATGTCATTGTCAGTGATGTTGATTTAAGAAACAAAATCAGGGAGGCAGCCTGGGGGCAGCCACAGATAACGGATTCTTCATTGTTAATTATTCTATGCGCTGATCTTAAGGCATGGGAAAAAGAGCCGGTGCGTTATTGGAAAAATACCTCTAAAGAGGTGCAGGATTATGTCTTGCCGGCGATGGATGCATATTATAGAGATAAGCCTCAGGTACAGCGTGATGAAGCCATGCGATCCTGTGGTATTGTAGCGCAGACATTAATGCTAGCTGCCAAATCAATGGGTTATGATTCATGCCCTATGGATGGTTTTGATTTTGATGAGGTGGCGAGACTTATCAGGCTTCCTGATGACCATGTCATTTCTATGTTTGTTGCCATTGGTAAGGCCACGAGGAAGGCATGGGATCGACCGGGGCAATTGGCTCTTGATGATGTTGTCGTAGAGAACAGATTTTCTGGATAGTGGGTTAATATGGCATTACAAGACTGGCTCCCTGTTTATGCTAAGATTCATTTGTCTTTTGCATAAAGAGGGAGAGAAATAATGCTGGTGAGTAATCTGGAGATTGTACCGGGTAAGCGTATTCAGAAACATTTGGGTCTGGTGCAGGGTAGCTCGGTGCGTGCAAAGCATGTTGGGCGGGATTTTATGGCGGGGCTGAAGAATATATTTGGTGGTGAGTTAAAAGGCTATACCGAGTTATTGCAGGAGTCACGTCAGGAGGCTTATGACCGTATGCTGCAACAGGCAGAGTCTATCGGTGCTAATGCGGTGCTCAATATACGCTTTTCAACATCCAGCATTGCTGCGGGGGCTGCGGAGTTATTCGCCTATGGCACTGCTGTCATTATGGAGTAATCAATATGATTGATTTGATTATATTCCTTATCTTACTGGCATTGGGCTATGGTTTTGGACGCTTGGCAGAATCCAGGCACTACACCTCGATACGTGAACGTGAAAAAGAGCTCAATGTAATCCCTGCTATTGCATCCCGTATTCCACCACATGGAAGGCCTGATTTTGATATTCATTTGGTGACAGGTAGTGTGGTGATCTCCATTGATTATTTTAAGCGATTTATCGCTGGCTTGCGTAATCTACTGGGTGGTCGTATCAGTGCGTATGAAACGCTGCTTGATCGTGCGCGCCGTGAAGCACTCTTGAGGATGAAGGCTGAGGCAAGAGACCTTGGTGCCGAAATGGTATTCAATATCAAGCTGGAGACTGCCAGTATCCATAAGGGTCGAGGGGGCTCTATCGGTTCGGTTGAGGTGCTTGCCTATGGTACGGCATTTATTCCTCATCAGACGTCCTGATCATCCGTCGATGGAGTACACCAACCCTGAACTGCCGGAGGGCATTAATACCAGCAAGCAGAATCCGCTGAAAGAATTCGCTATTCTTACCCTGGGCATGGTGGGTGTACTGTTCATTAGTCTTACCTTGCTTATTTTACTAGTGGATTATTTCGCCGATAAAATCCCCTTTGATTGGGAACGCAGTTTGCCAGTAACACGGTTTCTTGATAGCAAAAATAGTGAAAAATTACCTTTGTATCTTGAGCAGGTTTCACAGCAAGTGATACAGAGCCTTGATCTTCCTGAGTCGATGACGATTAGCGTTCATTATGTGAACAGCGATACGGTGAATGCCTTTGCTACACTGGGTGGCCATATTGTTTTGTATCGTGGTCTGCTGGAAAAGTTGGGCTATGAAGATGAATTATCTATGGTCATTGCCCATGAGGTGGCACATATAAAGTATCGTCACCCTATTTTAAGTGCCAGTCATGGTGTTGTAACAGGATTAGTATTATCATTTATTGGTCTCTCATCAGGTGATGGTGTGGTCAGTGATTTATTGGGCTCAGTCGGTATGGCTACGATGATCAAGTATTCGCGTGATTATGAGTACCAGGCCGACAGCGATGCCGTTGAGAGTCTGATCAGAATTTATGGTCATGCCGATGGCGCAATGGGTTTGTTTAATATTTTTGATTCGGCGAAGGGTGATATCGGGACCGTGGAGTTTTTAAGTACACACCCGTTGACAAAGAATAGAATCACACAGGTTGGTACAATGATTGAGGGGCGTAATATCTTAAATAAAAATGACATGATACCTTTGCCACAGGCATTCAAGGATGGGTTGAAGCAGCCATGAAGACCTTTAATTTCCCTTATATTGCACTCGGTCTGGGGCTGGTTTTGATGCTGGTCGTTATGAAAGGAAGTGAGCTTGATAGTAAAGGTGTGACCGCTATCCCCTTATTAACATTGCTCATCGTGAGTGAGTTTTCTTTTTTTGTGAATGTAATTGGTGCCTATGTTGGGATTAAACACATGCGTTCTGTCCGTGTTAAGCCGGTTTATAAGGTGATGACACTATTTTGTATTGTGCTGGCGGTGCGATTTATGTTTTTTGGCTTGGCTCTTTGGCCTGATCAGGGGTTCCCTGGATGAAGCTTATAAATGGTATAACAATATTGTTAATTTATCAGTTGGTGGGTGAGGTCAGCGTGATGTTGTTGCAGATACCCGTGCCTGGCCCGGTGTTGGGCATGACCATGCTTTTTTTAACCTTGTTGTTGCGCGGGCAATCCGATGAATCTCTGGACTCGGTATCAACATCCTTGTTGAGCCATTTATCCCTGCTTTTTGTGCCTGCGGGTGTGGGTATGATGGTGCACTTTGATAGAATTATAAATGAATGGATGGCTATTAGTCTGACCCTGTTATTGAGTACCATTATCACCATGATGGCGAGTGCGATGATTATGTTGTTTTTGAAGCAAAGGCAGAAAAATGTCTGAGCCGGATTTTGCAACGATTTGGGTTTATCTGTCTACGTCACCTTTATTGGGTTTAACGGTCACACTGCTGGCTTATAGTATTGCCTATCGTATTTATATGCGCTGGGATGCCAATCCTCTATTGAGCCCGGTACTGGTGGCTATTGTTATCCTGATAGGCTTTTTATGGTTAACTAATACGTCCTATGAAACCTATTTTGAGGGCGCACAGTTTGTGCATTTTTTGCTCGGCCCGGCAACGGTGGCATTGGCAATCCCTTTATATAAGCAGTGCGATAAATTGAAGAGACTATGGTTTCCGGTATCGATTACCATTATCTCAGGGGCTGCTATTGGAGTCTTGAGCTCAGTGGGTATCGCCGGGTTGCTGGGTGCCAGTTCACAGACGCAATTATCGCTGGCGCCTAAATCGGTGACGGCACCGGTGGCAATGGGTATTTCAGAGCAGATCGGTGGTTTACCCTCACTAACAGCGGTTTTGGTTGTGGTAACGGGTATTATCGGTGCGGTTATGGGGACCTGGCTTTTTTCCCTGATGCGGATTAAGGATGATGATATCAAGGGTATTGCGATGGGTATTGCTGCACATGGTATTGGAACGGCGCGCGCCTTTCAGGTGAGTTCGGAGATGGGTGCCTTCTCTGCTTTGGCAATGGCATTATCTGCATTTGCTACAGCAGTTATGTTACCGTGGTTATTGAGTGCTTTAAGCATTTTTTAGACACTTACTTTATGAATAATAGTGAAGAGGAAAAACAGGATGAGTAGAATTCTTCGTTTGGCGGCAGTTTTTATTACTGGGATTGTTTTTCTATCAGGCTGTCAGAACAGCCCTAAAAAAGGACAGGCGACGGCAACTGCGGTAAAGGCGGTAAAGACACCAACGACCCCGACGAAGGTGCCGGTTAATACTCTGGCATCCTATCAGGCATTAGCAAAAAAGGGCGACGCAGCTGGGCAATATCAGTTGGCGTTGATGTATTTTAAGGGTGCGCAGGGGGCCTCTCAGGATGTTAATAAAGCAGCCACCTGGTTTCGTGCATCGGCTAAACAGGGTTATAAGCCCGCAATAGTGGCGATGATTACGATACTGAGAGGTAAAAAGAATAACGCTAATGAGTTTATGCAGTGGTTGCAGAAACTGGCGCAAATGGGTGATGCTGGAGGGCAAACAGATCTTGGCAGTGCCTATCTTAATGGCGTGGGCGTAGCAAAAGATTTTAATCAGGCCTTCTTATGGTTAAGTAAGGCTGTTGCGCAGGGTAATCCTAATGCTCAATATGCTCTTGCTCTTATGTATAAACAGGGTTATGGCGTTAAGGTTGATTATTTAAAGGCTGCTAATTTATTGCTTAATGCGGCGCTGCAAGGAGATGTTAAGTCACAGAATGACCTGGCAACAATGTATCAACATGGGCAAGGGATAAAAAAGGATATGGAACAAGCTCTGCAATGGTATCAACGTGCGGCAAATCAAGGTCTGGCAGTTGCCCAGGCCAATCTGGGTATTATTTATATTAATGGTAAAGACGTAACCAGGGATAATAAAAAAGCTTTTAAGTGGATGCAGTTGGCAGCGGCTCAGGGCTTGGCTCTGGCGGAACGCATTGTGGGTCAGATGTATGCGCTTGGTAGCGGTGTTGCTGTTAATAAAGCAGAAGCAAAGAAATGGCTACAAAAGGCCGTTGCTCATGGGGATAAGCAGGCACAAATTTTATTGAATAAAGTCAGCGGTTCCTGAGTTACAATGAGCGCATGAGTTTAAGCCAAACGATATTTTCGACCCTTAACCTGCATCCCGATTTACTCAAAAATCTGGATTCGCTGGGTTATGAGACCATGACACCGATACAGGCGCAGAGTTTGCCGCCTATTCTGGCGGGCAAGGATGTGATTGCCCAAGGGAAAACCGGCTCGGGTAAAACCGCTGCATTTGGTCTTGGTTTATTGGAGCGATTGGATGCAGGACGTTTTCGGGTGCAGGCACTGGTGCTCTGCCCAACCCGTGAGTTAGCCGATCAGGTGGCAAAAGAGATCCGTCGTCTGGCTCGGGGTGTGCAGAATATCAAGGTGTTAACCTTGTGTGGCGGTACACCTTTTGGTCCGCAGGTGGGTTCATTGGAACATGGGGTTCATATTGTGGTCGGGACACCCGGACGAATTGAGGATCATCTGCGCCGCAAGACGTTGAAGATTAAAGCGGTCAGTACGCTAGTGCTTGATGAAGCTGATCGCATGCTGGATATGGGGTTTCAGGAAACACTGGATGCCATTATTGATGAGATCCCGGAGCAGCGTCAAACGCTGTTATTCAGTGCCACTTTCCCGGATAAGATCCAGGCGATTGCTGAGCGTATTATGCTAGAGCCCGTGATGGTGCAGGTGGCAACCACGCATGATGATTCCAGTATTCAGCAATATTTTTATCAGGTCGATAATAATAAGCAGCGCATGACCGCCTTGCGCCTGTTGTTGTTACAGCATCGCCCGGAATCTACCGTGGTATTTTGCAATACCAAACGCGAGACACAAGAGGTCGCCGATGAGCTACGTGATGAGGGCTTTAGTACGCTTGCCCTGCATGGTGATCTTGATCAGCGCGAGCGTGACCAGACTCTGGTGCAGTTTGCCAATAAGAGTGTGTCGGTCCTTGTTGCGACCGATGTGGCATCCCGGGGGCTGGATATTGATGCGCTGGATCTGGTGATTAATTATCAGATCGCACGGGATGTTGAGGTCTATGTGCATCGTATTGGACGTACCGGACGTGCCGGTAGCAAGGGTATTGCCTGTTCTTTTTATAATGAGAAAGAGAGCTACAAGGTCTCCTTGCTGGAGGAGTATCTGGGACAGAAGATAAGCAGTGGAGAGTTACCCGAGCAGAGTCTGCTGGATCAGGCTATCTATCAGTCCTCAATGACCACCTTGCAGATTGATGGCGGTAAGAAACAGAAACTACGGCCGGGTGATATCCTGGGTGCGCTGACCGGAAAAGACGGGATCACCGGCAAGCAGGTGGGCAAGATCCATATTACTGATAATAGTGCCTATGTTGCGGTAGATTGTGATGTTGCCCGATCTGCATTGAAAAAGATCACCGAAGGTAAGTTAAAGGGACGTTCATTCAGAGCGCGCCTGATGCGGGGCTAGTAGGTTCCCACGCAGAGCATGGGAACCAGATCTCTCGTTCCCACGCAGGAGCAGCTCTCGTTCCCATGCTCTGCGTGGGAATGCATACGCCACCCATTTCCGCTCTCGTTCCCACACTCTGCGTGGGAATGCATACATAACCCATTCACACCACCCACACCAGCAATGCCGCTCCCAGTATCATACGATAGATCACGAATGGCATCATGCCGATGCGTTCCAGTAACTTGAGGAAGAAATGGATACAGGCATAGGCGCTCAGGGCTGATAGCACAGTACCTAACAGGATGGCTGTCCAGTCTACCGATGCCCCCTGTTTTAATAAGCTCAGGGTCTCCAGTCCACCCGCCAGCACAATCACAGGGATGGACATCAAAAAGGAAAAACGTGCCGCCGCACTACGACTAAGCCCCATGGCAAGTCCTGCTGTCATGGTGATGCCCGAACGTGAGGTGCCGGGGATCAGGGCAATAGCCTGGGCGCAGCCGATGGTCAGGATATCCTTCCAGGTGAGCTCGTATTCACTGCGGCTACCGCCACCCTTGCGATCAGACCAGCCCAGTAATACACCAAACAGCAATGTGGTGATAGCGATCACCATGGCTGAGCGTAGATCCTGTTCAACAATATCCTTAAAGATCAGCCCGGATAGCCCGACCGGGATCGTTGCCCACAATACTGCCCACGCCAGTTGGCTATCACGACTGGCTTGCCCGCCACCGACATGCTGGAACCATGCCAGGCTCATGCGCCGAAGTTCATGGCGGAAATAAAATACCACAGCCGTTAGAGTGCCGACATGGGTGGCAACATCAAAGGCGAGTCCTTGATCAGGCCAGTTAGCCAGTTTTGGCACCAGGATAAGATGGGCTGAGCTGGAGATGGGCAGGAACTCTGATAAGCCCTGCACTAGAGCCAGTACGATGATCTGTATTAAATCCATGATTTTTCCAATAAATTAATGGGGTGCTACTCTTTTTTCAGGCTATCATAATCGATTCCGCATATCCTGTATGCGAAAACCGGGAATCGGCTGTTGCAGATCCCGTGTCAGGGCAATGCAGCGAAAGCGTTCTCCCATCTCACCCGGCATCATCAGCTTTCTAATCTGTTGCGCCTGTTGCAAAAAATTGCGTTGATCCTCGGGATCCGTCTCCATCATCAGTGTCTCAATGCCGGTATCCATTAGGAAATGAGCCTGCGTGGTATACCCGCTAACCGCCAGACCATAGGTGTCCGCAGCCTCGGCGATGGCAGTGAAATCGACATGGGTTGTTATGTCCTGTAGACCGGGCAGGATCAGGGGATTATCGTGTGCCCGGTGGCGATAGTAGCATTGTAATGTGCCTTGTGAGCGTTGCGGGTGATAATACTCGGAACGCGGGTGACCATAATCAATGAATAGCATCAGGCCTTGTTGCAATACATCCACCAGACCCTTGATCCAGGGTGACAGGGTAGGGTTGATCTCGGAGTAATAATGATTGTCTAGATCCATCTCTGTGATGATGCTACTGATTGCCTGCTCCAGTTGCGGGTCATCAATGGGTTGGGGACAGAATTGAAAACCCTGTCCCTGCCAACAGACATGATCCAGCAGTATTTGTTGATCTTGCCAATGAAAGCGTTGTACCGGCATGGCATCAATGACCTCATTGCCCAGAATGATCCCCTTGAAGGCCTGTTGCGGGAGTTGATCGAGCCAGTGAATACGCGTGAAGAGGTGGGGGATCTTCTGTTGCAGAGTTTGTTGTTGGCGTTGGCGCAGATCCGCGCTGACTTCGAGGATATAATAATTTTCAGGTAACGACTGTTCACGCTCCAGCTCTTGTAACAGGTCACACGCCATGATGCCGCTACCCGCGCCTAGTTCCAGTATGTCACCGCCACCGAGTTCGTTCAGTACCGATTGGCAGCTATGTGCCAGACAGCGTGAGAAGAGTGCCGACTGCTCGGGCGCGGTGACAAAATCCCCCGCTGCGCCAAATTTGCGTGAGCCTGCGCTGTAATAGCCCAGGCCGGGTGCGTAGAGTGCCAGTTCCATAAAACGGGCAAACGGTATGGCGTGCTCCCCGATCTCTTGCCTGATCGTATTGACCAGTTGTTCACTCAGTGTGCGGGCGGCAGTATCAGGTGTGGGCCAATCAGCGGGGATATGCCAGGGATCGCTGTTAGTCATTATGGCCCAGGGTGAATGGAACCGGGGTGAGTGATGTATTGTGTTGTGGGAATGTTTGCCACAGTTCCGTGTAGGTCTGACCGGATATCGGGTGTGGTCGATCACCGGCAATCTCGGCCAGTGGTTTGAGGACAAAGGGGTATTCGGTAATCTCAGGTCGGGGTAACTGGAGCTTACCCTGTTGCAGCACCAGATCATCATAGATCAGCAGGTCAAGATCCATGGTGCGTGAGTCACAGGTGGAGGGGCGGATACGACCACAGGCCTCTTCGATTTGGTGCAGGTTTCCCACCAGTGTCTGCGGGTCTTCTTCGGTATGAAAGCAGAGCACCAGATTATAGAAGTCATCACCATCAAAGCCGACAGCACTATTTTCATAGACAGTGGATGCCTGAATCGTACCGTAGCGTTGTTGTAATAGATCAAAGGCACGCAGGATATTCTTGTGACGTTCGATATTGCTGCCAACAGAGATGTAGATTAGAGCCATTAGCTACTTATTGTCGCCACGTTCGATGATAATGCCGACATCTTTTGCCCCGCGTACCGCACCCAGTTTATGCAGGTGAAGCTTGACCCAGGGCACATTGAACTCATTAAGGATGATATCGGTAATGCGTTCCGCCAGGGTTTCGACCAGCTGGAAATCGGATTCCTCAACAAATTGTATCAGTCGTTTGGCAACCGCCTTGTAGTTCAGGGTGTCTTCGATACTGTCGCTAGCCGCCGCCTTGCGAATATCGGTCGCCATCTCCAGATCCAGGCTAATGGTCTGTTGGGTGGCGCGCTCCCAGTCATAGATACCAATAATGGTCTTGATGCGCAGGTCTTGTAAAAAAATAATATCCATGGGGCGTACTATAACAAATAAGTAAGTGGTGCGTGGTACGCATATATGGTCTCCTCCCAGTTTGCAAGACATTGTGAACCTTTAACAGTGACAGGATTGCTTCCATATATCCGGCCT
>JAADJB010000011.1 GCA_013151035.1 Gammaproteobacteria bacterium | reverse complement strand
AACCTGGGTAAATGGCTTGAACAGGTTTGCTATCAGCCGATTAATTACATCAATGATGATTGTGTCTCATGACTTTTTGAGGAGACTCTAATTAAAGTAATTACAATATGAAGATATTCGATGTGTTTAATAGTGATGCCGATGGGTATTAATGATCTGCCAAAGGGTGATCATCCATTTTATTAAAGCTAATACCGTCCTTCAAATAGCTTTTAGCATCGGTAATAATTTCAGGAAAAAAACAAGGGCGATGATAGTTAATATGTGGGTTTAGATAAGCCTGGTTGAAGTCATTAACCAGGCTCGCATATTTTTGCGGAATATGGTGATAGCCCAGTATTTTTCTTACCACCGAGGCGTTTTTGCTTTCGGCTAATGCATTGTCATTGGAGTGGCGAGATCTTGATTTTGTAAACTCAATGAGCAGTTTTTTTAATAGCCTGGCAACATGTTGATTGATGTACTCACTGCCATTATCAGAGTGGAAGCTAATCAGTGTAAAAGGAAAGAAATCCAACAGGGTTTTCAGCACGGGCAATAAATAAGCTTCACTGATTTTTTCAACACTACAGACAATTTCAAACTGAGTGACTTCATCAACGGCATTGATATGATAGATGCCTTTCACCTTATCCTGATCGCCTTGATGCACCGTGTCGATGCGAATGTAACCTGGCTTTCCATTAGGTTGTGGTTTTCTTCGCTCACCGATAGTGGATTTTTTAGGGCGTGTTTTTTCAAAATGTGTTCTTGTTTTTGAATATATTTTTGATTGGCGAAGATTATAGAGGTGGCTGACAGAGATCGTGCTTAAGCGTCTATATTCTTGCTCACCAAACACACCATAAGCGCGCTCCATGAGCTTTTTAATGGCCTGCCCACACGGCGTGTCATGTCGCTCGTTCATGCGCGCAATCAAACGAATATCATCGCTGGTGTATTTGCCTTTAAAGCCGTTGCTGTTGTACTGCTTGATGAGGCGTGTGACTTGCGCTCTGGAGTAACTGCTGACCTTGACTAGGTACCGTTTCACAATGCCCTTGTTGGCCTTGCTAATCCTCATATAATCAAAACGAACCAGCTCATGCTGTATCCACTGGTAACGCTTTTTCTTGATGGTATCGAGCTTAAATATAACCGCTTGTGTGCCATCCAGGAATTGCGATAGCTGATCGATGGTTTTGAGTTCTTCTAGTTTTATAATCGTTCATCATTGGGTAATGATGAACGATTTGTAACCAATTTTAGTGCATTCAGGCTCATTTTATATTGGACAAGGCTATAGGTGGTTTGTTTTTATGTCTTATGTTACATTGAAGTCATGCTGATTAAGTACGCTTAGTATCTGAAAAGAATATAAAAATAACCGGTTGTTATATGAAAAAAGAAGCATCCAAAGAAGACTTGGAAAAAGAAGTCGTTAGTGAACCCTATTTTGGTAAAGCGGTTGCTTTTGCCCTGGATCATTGTGGGGATGTCAGTGGCAAGAAAATTCTGGATGCAGGGTGTGGAAAGGGGCTTTATAGTGTTTTTTTTGCGCTGAAAGGTGCCGAAGTAACAGGGGTTGATCTAAATGTAAGCGCCCTGGATATTGCGAAAAAACGAGCGCTGGAATATGGCGTGCAGGATAAATGTAGTTTCCTGCATAGTTCCACAGAGTCTATGTCAATTGATGCGGCATCAATGGATGTTATTTTTTCTAAAAGTACAATCCAGTATATGAGGCGAGATGTTGCCTTGGCTGAGTATAAAAGGATTCTTAAAAAAAATGGAATCCTTATTCTTATAGAAAACCTGCCATATAATCCTTTTATTAATCTATATCGTTTACGTCGAAAATTGTTTGCGCGAACTGCGGACAAGATCCGTTATGTGAAATCCATTCGTGGTTATTTGAATTTTCATGAGATAAAGGATCTGGAAAAAGATTTTCACACTGTTGTTCACAAAGAGTTCCATCTTTTTTATATGATGGCGATTCATTTATCTCGCTATACTAATAAGTCAGTTGCCGGGGTATTAAGCACGGTGTTGGGAAATACAGATAAATTTATTTTTCATTACTTCCCTTTTATGAAGCGCTTTGCCTGGTTTACCTCTATTTATTGTCAAAACAAAAGGGATTAAAATGTTTCGGGGGAAAAAAAGGATTTTAAACGCCCTATCTGTAATTCATACAGTTCATTTTTTGAGAGCGATATGGGGTATCGTTTTCTCTTTAAGATACCCTCTTTTCTTATAACAATAGTCAGGACAGGGAAGTTGGTGGAATTTATTTCCTTTCTTGTTTGGGAGTTGATTCATAAGACTGGATTTTTTCGAAATAAAAAATATCTATCATTTTGTAATGATGACACCCTGTTTCTGAATGGTGATGGGTTGTGTATTAATGATAAGGTGAGTGGTTTTTTTATTAGCCGAGGGATCAGCATAAGGAAAGAGGTTTTCCCCTGGGCGGTTATGTCATTTGATAGTGATAATAATATTATTGGAAGATTATATGACGATGAAGATGGCTTGTATAAAAGTGCTGATGACGGAGAAAGTATAGTATTGATGTACAGGTTCCCGGGTAAGATAAAATCTATTTTTATTTCGGAAAAAAACACTATCTTTGTCTGTATTAAAGGGGCTCTTTTCCGCAGCCTGGATGATGGGATGGTATTTGAAAAAACGCTGGTTTTTTCTTCAGCAGAAAGTTATTTTTTATTGAATAACGGTATGACAGAATCACCCGATGGGCGGCTTGTTGTTGGGGAATATGCCTCGGTATTCAAGGGTAATGGTTGTGGTTGGGAGTCATGTGCATACCTGTATTACAGTGATGATGAAGGGGTGTCATGGAATAGATCTGATTTTTTAGTCGGCAAGGGTGCCAATAAACATGTTCATCTTGTTAGATATAGCAATCTACTTGGTGGATTGATTGTAACCGATGGTGATAATAAAAAACGTTTATGGATCAATGATGATTTAACCGCGCAGGAAAAATCCGCATGGAGACTGGTGAATAGATTCCATATACAGACCGGTGGCTATATATCAATGATTGAAGATGATGGGAAAATGGTGTTTGGCACAGATTATATGGGGGGGACAAATTTTATTATTGAATCGGTGAATTGCATGAGTTTTAAGAAATTGGTTATACCTGATCCGTATAGAAAGAGTCCGGTATGGAATATGCTTCTTAGAAAATCAAAAGAGAATATGAATGAGATATGGGCAATACTCCATAGTTCGATATCTTCAAATATTAAAAGTGTGCTAATGTATAAAAATAGCCGGGAAGATCGGTGGACAAGAGTGTTTGAATATGATGGAACTGAATATGAGGTATGTCTTATCAGCACATCAAGTAAAATAAAAAATGCAATATACATATCAATAATTGACAAGTTAACCTTAAAATCCAGTGCGTATAGACTTAATTGAAAGTAACAGAAGTGGCTGAAAATGAAAAAAATTGACGTGTTTAACGGTGATGCAGACGGGATTTGTGCATTGCATCAGTTGCGTTTGGCGAATCCAGTGGAAAGTGTACTGGTTACCGGGGTTAAGCGTGATATTGCCTTGCTAAAAAAGGTTCAGGCTGAAGCTGGCGATTATATTACGGTGCTGGATATCTCGCTGGATAAAAACCGTGATGAGTTGACGCGTTTGTTAAATCAGGACGCAGAAATGATCTACTTTGATCATCATTTTGCCGGTGATATTCCGCAGTATAAGTCCTTGGAGGTTCACATTGATACATCACCTGATGTCTGTACCAGTTTATTGGTGAATGAATACCTGGATGGACAATACCTGGCATGGGCGGTGACGGCAGCCTTTGGTGATAATCTATTTAGTGCAGCTGAGGCTGCGGCGAGCCCCTTGCAGCTAGGTAAGGATCAGTTAGAGCAATTAAAGTTATTGGGCACCTGTATTAATTACAACGGTTATGGTTCCTCGCTGGATGACCTGATCTTTGCACCCGATGCACTCTATCAGTTGATTAAGCCCTATGAGAACCCATTTGATTTTATTGCACAAGAGGCGGGCTATCAGCAATTATTACAGGCCTACCAGGATGACTTTGCCAGGGTTGGGGCATTAAGACCTGCCTATGAGGATGAAGGGCATACCTTATATATATTGCCTGATGAAAAGTGGGCAAGACGGGTTAGTGGTATCTATGCTAATGATTTAGCACAAAAAACCCCAGGTCGAGCGCATGCGGTTTTAACCGAAAAGGCGAATCAGAACTATCTGGTGAGTGTACGGGCACCGTTGAATAATAAAACAGGTGCCGATATATTATGTCGTCAGTTTGCCACCGGCGGCGGTCGTCAAGCGGCAGCAGGCATTAATGACCTGCCACAGAGTGAATATGAAGCGTTTTTAGCGGCATTTAAGCAGTCTTTTTGATAATCGGGTACGGCTGGGTTCATGAAAATAGCACTTTGATAAAAATACTCAATAAATCGGGTTGATAGCCGACACTTTTTGCACTTGTTCATGTTTAGCGTAGTAGAATGGGCAGCAATATCGACTATGGAGATCGAGACTTAGATGAAGTTTTCAATACCGCCTTATGGTGGGCAATTATGTGACTTGTTAGTTGGTTCTGACCGGAGTGAACAATTAAAGCAGATATCGGAGGGTTTTCCTTCTGTTACGCTCTCGCAACGTCAGGTATGTGACCTTGAGCTATTGATGAATGGCGCATTTTCACCCTTGACCGGGTTTATGGGGCAAGATGCCTATAATCGTTGTGTTGAGGATATGCGTCTACCTTCCGGGGAGCTATGGCCAATGCCAGTCACTTTGGACATCCCGGCAGCCGTTGCGGCGGGTTTTGAGGTTGGACAACAGATTGCCTTGCGTGATGGTGAGGGCTTTATGCCTGCCGTGCTGACGATTGAGGATATCTGGCAGCCGGATAAGCGCCTGGAGGCGGAAAAGGTCTACGGCACAACATCTGAACTTCATCCGGGTGTGCGTTATCTCTATGATGAGGTGCATGATACCTATATTGGTGGTCGTATTGAGGGGATTCAGGGGCATGGTCATTTTGACTTTGAGAATCTTTGGGATACACCCGAGGAGCTGCGTAATCTGTTTCAAAAGATGGGTTGGCGACGTGTGGTCGGTTTCCAAACCAGCCGACCCATGCATCGGATGCATCGAGAACTAACCCTGCGTGTTGCCAAGGATATACAGGGGCATATTCTGTTGCATCCGGCAGTGGGTGTAACCAAGCCCGGTGATCTGCATTATTATGCCAGGGTACATTGTTATCAGGCTATTCGCCGAAGGTTTCCACATAATCTGGCAATCCTGTCGTTGTTACCGCTGGCTATGCGTATGGCAGGGCCGCGTGAGGCGCTATGGCATACACTGATTCATCAGAATTTTGGCTGTTCACACTTTATTGTCGGGCCGCACCATGCCTCACCGCCACAGTCTGAGAGTGTCGATAGTTTTTATGCCGCGCAGTCGGCACAGGATCTGGTGGCAGCGCATCAACAGGATATGGCGATTCAGCCTGTGCTGGTTGAGGAAATGAAGTATCAGTTACAGCGTAAGGTGTTTTTGCCATTGAGTGAATTCAAGGGTAGTGAAGAAGCGGCGCTGGAGTTTACAGATAACGAATTGAAGGAATGTCTGACCCAGAACAGGGAGGTGCCTGACTGGTTCAGCTATCCCGAGGTGATACATGAACTGCGTAAGGTATGTCCACCGCGCAGTCAGCAGGGTCTGACCTTATTCTTTACTGGTTTGTCAGGCGCAGGTAAATCAACTATAGCCAAGATTGTCTATGCCAAGATGATCGAGTCAGGCGGTCGTCCTGTTACCTTGCTGGATGGTGATGTTGTACGATTGAATCTCTCCAGTGAACTCGGGTTTTCCAAAGAACACCGTAATTTGAATGTGCGACGTATTGGCTTTGTTGCCAGTCAGATTACCAAGAATCGTGGTGTTGCTATTTGTGCGCCGATTGCACCTTATGCAGCGATGCGTGCAGCAGCGCGGGGGGATTGTGAAGCACATGGTGCCTTTATTGAGGTGCATGTGGCGACACCATTGGATGTCTGTGAGAGTCGGGATCGTAAGGGTCTGTATGCCAAGGCGCGTAAAGGTCTGATTCCTGAATTTACCGGTGTGAGTGATCCTTATGAGATCCCTGAAGCACCTGAGATCCGGATTGATACCAGTGATCTCTCGCCGATGGAAGCTGCCGAAGAGGTGTTTCTTTATTTGTTCCAGGAAGGTTATCTGGATCTTTCTGATGATTAGTATTGTAATATCACAGTATTAAGGGGATGTATCGATAGTGGTTATTCCAGTGATATTATCGGGTGGTTCAGGGACGCGATTATGGCCTCTTTCGCGTGCGCTACGTCCCAAGCAGTTGTTGCCACTGGTGTCGGATGTCACCATGATTCAGGATACAGTAAGTCGTTTAGGCGACAGGAAGGATATATTCGCTCCAATCATTGTTGCCAATGAAGAGCATCGCTTTATGATTGCTGAACAGATGCGGGCAATTGGTGTTAGGCCTGCGGCGATCATACTGGAACCTTGTGGACGTAATACTGCCCCTGCGGTAGCGATTGCTGCAATGAAGGCTCATCAGTTAGAGCAGGATGTGGTTATTCTGGTGTTACCTGCGGATCATGCCATCAAGGATGTTGATGCCTTTCATCAGGCCATTGCCTTGGCTTATCAGGCGGCTAATGAGGGTAAGTTGGTCACCTTTGGTGTAATCCCGAATGCACCAGAAACAGGTTATGGTTATATCAAGGCGGGTGCAGCGGTTGAGGTGGGCAATACATCGGTGTTGAAGGTCGATCGATTTGTGGAAAAACCGGATAAAATAACCGCAGAGGCCTGGCTGGATGAAGGAGGGTATTACTGGAATAGTGGGATGTTTATGTTCCGTGCCTCGGTATATCTTGATGAATTAGGCAGACTACAAAATGATATGTTGCTTGCTAGTACGGCGGCGTTTGAGCAGGCGCAAGAGGATATGGATTTTATTCGTCTGGATAAAGCGTCCTTTGAACAGTGTCCAGCTGATTCGATTGATTATGCGGTAATGGAACACACCGCTGATGCCGTGGTGATTCCTGTGGATATTGGCTGGAATGATATTGGTTCATGGTCGGCCTTATGGACGGTTGGTGAAGGCGATCAAAATGGCAATGTGATTATTGGCGATGCCTGTGCTGTTGATACGCATGGTTGTTATATACGTTCCGAGAGTCGTCTGGTGACTACGGTGGGTGTCGATGATCATATTATTGTTGAGACTGCGGATGCTGTTATGGTTGCGCATCGTGACAAGGCGCAGGAGGTAAAGGTAATTGTTGATCAGTTAAAACAGGCGGGGCGTAATGAGGCTGTTGTGCCGCATAAGGTCTATCGCCCCTGGGGTAGCTATCAATGCATTGATTGTGAGGAACGGTTTCAGGTTAAGCGTATTACGCTAAAGCCGGGTGCCAGTATATCCTTGCAGTTGCACCATCATCGTTCCGAGCACTGGGTTGTGGTGAAAGGAACTGCACAGGTAATCTGTGGTGAGAAAGAATTTGTTTTATCAGAGAATGAGTCCACCTATATCCCAGTGGGAGAGAAACATCGCCTGGAGAACAGGGGCAAGATACCGCTGGAGTTGATCGAGGTGCAGACGGGTAGTTATCTGGGTGAGGATGACATTATTCGCTTTGATGACGCTTATGGGCGTAAAGAAGGTTAGTGTGATGAAGATAATGGTGGCAGGTGGTGCAGGTTATATAGGTTCTCATACCTGTGTTGAGCTTTTGCAAAAAGGCTATGATGTGGTGGTGGTAGATAATCTATCCAATAGCTCTCTGCTTGCCCTGGATCGAGTTCAGAAAATAACAGAAAAAAACCTCGATTTTTATGAGATTGATATTCGTGACAGATTGGGTCTGGACAAGGTGTTTGCCGAGCATAAGATTGATGCGGTGATTCATTTTGCCGGGCTTAAGGCAGTGGGTGAATCGGTTGAAATGCCACTGGAGTATTACAATAACAATCTATATAGCACGATAGTCTTATGTCAGGCAATGCAGGCTGCCAATGTGAAGACGATATTATTTAGTTCCTCAGCAACCGTTTATGGTGATCCGCATGAGGTGCCAATTAAGGAGGATTTCCCCTTATCGGCAACCAATCCCTACGGACGTTCCAAGCTTATTGTTGAGGAGATCCTGGCTGATTTATATGTCTCTGATAATGAGTGGAAGGTTGGTTTGTTACGTTATTTTAATCCAGTGGGTGCGCATCCATCGGGCACGATAGGTGAAGATCCCAATGGTATTCCAAATAACCTGATGCCTTATATCAGCCAGGTCGCTGTGGGTAAGCTGAAACAATTACAGGTGTTTGGTGATGATTATTCCACCCATGATGGTACTGGGGTAAGAGATTATATTCATGTGGTCGATCTGGCGCGTGGACATATCGCCATGATTGAATATCAATTATCTGACAGGATGACGGGTGGTGTTTCCATTGTTAATCTGGGTACCGGCAGGGGCTATTCAGTGCTGGACATGATTGATGCCTACAAGCGTGCATCAAGGAAAGATATCCCGTTTGCTATGGTGGCAAGAAGGGCAGGTGATATTGCCGAGTGTTATGCTGATCCTGCGTATGCACTACAGTTGTTGGGTTGGAAGGCCGAGTTTGATCTTGATCAAATGTGTGAGGATTCGTGGCACTGGCAGAGCAAGAATCCGAATGGGTATCAGTAAATAATGAAAGTTGTAATGATAGGTTCGGGTTATGTGGGTCTGGTATCAGGCGCATGCTTTGCCGAGTTCGGTGCAGATGTCACCTGCGTGGATGTTGATAAAGACAAGATTGATCGATTAAATAAAGGTGAAATTCCCATTTATGAACCCGGTCTGGATGACCTGGTTGCCAAGGGTGTTGCCAGCCAGCGTTTGAAATTCACCACGGAATTTTCTGCGGCAGTAAAAGAAGCCGATTTGGTATTTATTGCGGTGGGTACACCAACACGTAGAGGTGATGGTCATGCCGACCTGGTTTATGTTTATGCAGCTGCGAAAGAGATAGCTGGAAATCTTGAAGGTTATACGGTTATTGTTGATAAGTCGACAGTGCCGGTAGGAACAGCAAGAGAAGTTAAACGTATTATAAAAGAGCAAAACCCGGATGCCGATTTTGATGTGGCATCGAATCCTGAATTTTTGAGGGAGGGTGCTGCAATCAGTGATTTTATGCGCCCTGATCGTGTTGTGTTAGGTCTGGAGAGCGAGCGAGCAGAGGCGTTATTGCGTGAATTATATCGCCCGCTTAATCTGATTGAGGCACCAATACTAGTGACTAACCTTGAAAGTGCCGAGTTAATTAAATATGCATCGAATGCCTTTTTGGCAACAAAGATATCGTTTATTAATGAGATGTCACAATTATGCGAACATGTGAATGCAGATGTTCATGCGGTGGCAAAAGGGATGGGACTGGATGGGCGTATTGGTAAAAAGTTTTTACATGCGGGGCCGGGTTATGGTGGTTCCTGTTTCCCTAAGGATACACTGGCATTAATCAGGATCGCGCAGGAACATGGCGCATCCAGTCGTATTGTGGAGGCTGTGGTTGAGGTTAATGCAGCACAAAAGGCGCGAATGATTAAAAAGATACGCGGTGCGCTAGGTGGTAGTGAGGCAGGCAAAAGGATTGCTGTATTGGGCTTAACCTTCAAACCTGAAACCGATGATATGAGGGACTCCCCTGCGCTGGCTATTCTTCCGGCCTTGGTGGATAAAGGCGCGGATATTCATGCGCATGACCCCCAGGGGCAGGAAGAGGCGCAGCATCTTTTGCCGGAGCAGGTGAGCTTTTACGAAGATAAGTATGAGGCCATAGAAAATGCGGACGCCATTGTTTTGATGACCGAGTGGAATGAGTACCGTGGGCTTGATCTTGAACGTGTAAATGAGCTGATGCAAGGAAATGTTTTTATTGATTTAAGAAATGTGTATGAAACCGATTTGATGAAGCAGTATGGTTTTGAATATACCTGTGTGGGTAGATGAGAATTTATTTAATATGACAGATACCAGAAAAAAACCGTCTATAGCCTATATCGTTTCAATGCGAGCAGGGCTGGAAGCCTTTATATATCGTGAGGTAGATGCGCTATATGATAAAGGTTATTCGATAACACTTTTTGCTACAAAATATGTACCGGGTGATATTTACTCGCCAAGAGATAATTGGCCATATTACGCTATATCAATAAAACGCCTTGTTGTGGAGTTGCCCTGGTTATTATTAAAGATGTGTATGCGACCAGGGCTTTTAATCGAGGCGATACGCGATGGCGGTCTGGTTGATCTGGTTTTTGCCACCAAGTTTGCCCCGGTAATGAAGCGGGATGGCATTAAACAGATACATTGTCATTTTGGAGACCATAAGTTTTTTATAGGCTATTACTGTAAACGATTAACGGGTTTGCCATTGTCGGTGACAATTCATGCGCATGAGTTTTATACCAATCCTAATGAGCTTTTATTTAAAAAGTCACTGGCTGCGGCAGATCGAATATTTCCGATAGCGCAGAAGTGGGTGGATTTACTTAAATCAAAATATTCTGTTCCAGGAGAAAATATTCGACTGAACAGATTATTTGTTGATGGTGATGAGAATAAGCCGGCGGATGAAGTGACGGTATTGGCGGTAGGTCGATTTACAGAAAGAAAAGGCTTTGTTTATTTGATGAAGGCCTTGCGGTTATTGCAGGACTTGAGGGTGAGAGCTATTTTCATTGGTTTTGGAGAGCTTGATCTGAATGAAATGGCAAAAGCTGAGGGTGTGAGCGATCAAGTGACTGTGTTCGGGAAAATGAATCAGGACCAGTTACGTTATTTTTACCAGAATTGTGACATTTTATGTGTTCCATCAATCACAACAGAGAATGAAGGGGCAGAAGGTATACCGGTTGTTCTTATGGAAGGAATGGCTTGTGGCATTCCCGTAATAGCAACACCTTGTGGTGCAATAGAGGAATTGGTCGATGAATATCTTGTTGATGAGCATTCTGTCGAAGGAATTGCTGAGTCAATAAGGTTGCTGGCTAATGATCAGGCACTGCGCAAAATACAAGGTGACAAGAATCGTCAGAAGGTTTTACAGGATTTCAGTATTGGTAATGTCGAGAAATTTGGCTGCTGGCTGGATGAGTTGTCTGATGAAAAGGCTGATTCGTGACAGCTACGGTTATTTTCGTTGCCAATGGATTTACCAGGGATAATGTTCGGTTACAGCCCTGGCGTTATATCTATGAACTGGCAAGGTATCAAGCGCTGAAAAACAAGGTTATCGTTGTCACGGAAGGTGCTTCAGATGTGTCTGTGGATTTATGGGATGAAGGATTCTCTGTTGTTGAGACGTGTTTTCTTGGTGTTAAGCAACAAGCGGCTCTGGGTGATTATATCCTGTCACTGAATCCCGATGAATTATGGTGGAGTACAACAACAAGGAGTATTGCATTCTATCCACTCCTGTCACGTATTCATTGTCGCAAGATAGCCTATATTACCTGCCCATTGTATAAGTGGGCAGAGTTGATCAGAGCATCTTTGTCCGGTGTGCCTTATGAACAATCAAGATCATTGTGGGGGCAAAGATTGGTGCCGTGGTTTTTGTTTCGCTGGTTTTTGAACTCCAGACTATTCGATGGAATTACTGTTCAGAGTAAAAATAATCAGGCGGTTCTTGAAAAAGGGGGCATCAGCAGTAGCAGAATTCATTTTCTTCCGGTGGGTATTGATGAAGAAGACATTAAGCCGGTGGATAATCTGACCCTGGAGGAAGTCGCTAATACATTGAAAAAAAAGGGAAAAGAAGTGATTTTTCTGTACCTTGGCGCACTCAGGCCAATTAGAGGCTTTGATTCACTAATCAAGGCATTTCCAAATGTGGTGAAGAATAATCCCAGGGCTCGTCTTGTTGTGTTGGCGCGAGGCGCATCTGATGAAAGGTGTGAGGTCTTACGGGAAGAGTTGGTTGCAAAAGGGCTGGGTGATTGTGTTTCAATTGTTGGTGGTTGGTTGAAGCGTGAGCAGGTCTGGTCTTATATTGAATTATCTGATCTGGTGGTTTTGCCTTTTGTGCTGGTTCCTTCTGATATACCTATCGCAGTGCTCGAGTCTCTGGCGCGTGGAAAACCTGTGGTTGTGTCCCCTGTCGACGGGCTTCCTGAATTAGCTATGGAACGAGGTATTGTTGTTGATCCTCTTGATACGCGAAAATTCTCTAACGAATTATTGCAATTATCAGAAGATCAGCAACGAATAGAGCGATATACTGAATCAGCAAGAGAATTTATCAATACTTATCCTCGTTGGAGTGATGTGGGTCGTATTATGGATGATATCTCTAGTCATTGTGAGCGGGGTAATCCATGAGTAAGCATTCCAGTGATATACCCAGGCTTATCTATGTTATGGGGATTGACGGTTCGGGCAAGTCAACGGTTACGGAGCATTTGGCAAGGCAGTTGGAAGAAAAGGGCTATGATGTTGATATTATTTGGCTTAGATACAATAACGTGATATCCAAGCCTTTGCTTGGGCTTTGTCGATTGCTAGGTTACACCCGATATGAGACCTGTGACGGGCATCGTATTGGTTATCACAACTTTTATAAATCGTCTATTATTTCGCATGCGTTTGTTTTTTTTCAGTATCTTGATGCACTTAGGGTAAAGTATACAAAGATTTTGCCGAAGTATGGGAAGTCTAACAAGGTTATTATCCTTGATCGCTATGTTTATGATATTTTGATTGATATAGCGGTTGATACGAGAAGAAAGAGTTTATTATCATCATGGTTTGGTAGGCAGTTTAAAAGATTGTTACCTGATGATAGCGTTAACATTCTGGTAAGAAGATCCTGGTCAGATATTATTGATGCCAGGCCTGAAGGGCATGTAGACAGGAATTTTGAATCAAGATTTAAACTTTTTGAAGAAATAAAAGATGATGAGGGGATCAATGCGATTGATAATTCCGGTACACTGGATGAATTGCTTGATTCTGCAAGCAGGATAGCAGGATTAAAAAATGAAAGCTAAACCACAAGGTAAACTGGAAGGTACGTTCCTGGGCACGATACTAAAGACAAGGATTGCTGTGATTGCGTCAAACTGGGTATTTCAGTGTATGCGATACATGAATATCTATGAGCTAAGCCTGAAGCTGTTGATAGATCTTGTGTTTGTAGTGATCATCATGAGCTTCTTTATGGAAGGCATACCTTTTGGTCTGGCGCTGTTGATATCACTGGTGATCGCACACACGATTAACTGGATAATCAATGGGCATATTTTTGTATTGATGCGTTATGTTGCCCCTGTGCCAAAAACGGAGCAGCATTTTGAGGATTTTATAGTGAAAATGAAAAGTGCCGCGATGACCTGGGATTCAATCGATGGTGTGGCTATTTATGGCAGTTATTGTCGGGGATCTTTGCATAAGTTCTCTGATCTGGATGTCAGGGTTCTTACGCATCCTGGTGTGATGAATGCAATATATGGTGCCTTGTTTTGTTTTTATCAAAGGTTGATTGCGTTTTTTGACATCTTTCCACTGGATATTTATTGTTGCGATAAAATGGAATTCCTTGATCAGTTGCGAGATGATGAAAATCCCTTTATTTTAATTGATCATTCAGGCCGTCTTACTGCTCGTTATAAAAATGCAGGAGATTGAGGCGTGTTTAATCAACGTTTCAATCGTGAGTTATGTGTTGCCTGTTCTGCCGGTGGGCACTTGTCAGAGGCATTGGCATCAATCAGTGAAGCCAGTGTGGATACCTGTATTATTACCAAGCAGGATGAGCATGTTGCCAGTCGGTTAAATGATTATGATGTGTATTATGTGAATGATCCGCATACCAGTTTATGGGGTTTTTTTGTTAATGCCTTGCGGTCATTGTTTATTTTTGCCCGGTTGCGTCCGCGAGTGGTCTTAAGTACCGGCTCAGGGATTGCGTTGGCTACCTGTATGCTGGGTAAATTATTTGGTTCCAGAGTAATTTATGTGGAATCAGGTGCGCGTGTGGTGGCACCATCAAAAACGGGTAAGTTTATGTATCGATATGCTGATGTGTTTTATGTGCAGTGGAAATCGATGTTGAAGTTTTACCCCAATGCAATCTATGTAGGTAGACTGATTTGATACTGGTGATGTTGGGAACCAATCCATACCCGTTTGTACGTTTGATGGATAGGGTGATTAAGTGGGTTGAAGAGACTGGTGAGCGGGTTGTTGTGCAGTCGGGTAATACACCTGTTACAAATGATAAGATAGAGGCGCATCCCTTTATGGATCACTCGAGAATTCTGAGCTTGATGCAGGAAGCAGATGTGGTTATTACACAGGGTGGTTTCGGGGGTCTACAGGATTGCATAAGAGTGGGCGCCAGGACAATTGCTGTTCCCCGTATGGTTGAGCTGGGTGAAAGTACCGATGACCAGATTGAGATTGTAAATGCATTGGCAGAGGAGAATCTTATTATACCGCTGTATGATGTTGAAGAACTGGCTGATGCGATAGAACTGGCAAAAAATATGAACATAGAGTCAACAACTAATTATGAATTACCTAGGCATATTGCAACTACAATTACTGGTTTTTTGAGAAAATAGAATATGAAGCTGAGCATAATCATCGTTGAATATCACTGCATGGATGAGGTGGACGATTGCGTTAAAAGCATTGATAAATATATGCAGGATGTAGAAAAAGAATGCCTTATTATCTCTAATTCAGAATATTCAGATGATGAGGTCGGGGTATTTCAGAAGCAGCTACCCAGCACAAAAATTATTAATACACAGGGTAATGAGGGCTATTCGACCGGTGTTAATACGGGTATCGAATATGCCAGTGGTGAATATGTTTATGTGATTAATCCTGATGGCCTGGTGACGGATTCAAATGTTACAAAGATGATGGAAGAAATGGATAAAGAGCCTGATTGGGTTTTGTCTGGCCCCCAGGTTGTTGATGAGAATTTTGTTGTTCAGCCTTCTTGTCGAAGGTTTCCACGTTTATGGACCTTCCTGTTGGTAAGAAGTGGGTTGTCAGTGCTGCCGGGAGCAGATAAGGAAAGGGCGCGCTATTTGATGGAAGATTTTGATCGCAAGACAAGAAAGGATGTTGACTGGATCACCGGCGGTGCGATGCTGGTTAAGGCGTCGGCATTAAGGACAGTTGGTGGCATGGATGAGCGTTTCTTTATGTATATGGAAGATGTTGACTGGTGTCATATGTGTTGGGATAAGGGCTACAAGGTTAAGTATGAGCCGTGTTCCGTTGTTATTCATCCATCAAAACATCGCAGCATAAAAGGCAGTATTATTGATAAGATGATGTCACACCATGTTCGGATGCATTTTATCAGTTTGATGCGTTATTTCATGAAATGGGGTATCAAGTAATATTGTTATGCGTATTATTATAATCACCCAGGATGAGCCATTTTATCTTGCCGAGAATCTGGATTATTTTTTTTCGATGTTGCCGGATTATGCCGAGGTTGTCGGGTGTGTGGTTGCATCTGCTTCACCCTTTGGGAAAAAAGAGAGCTTTGTTGACAAGGCATTGAAGACAGCCCGTATCTTTGGTATTGGTTTTTTTATTCATTATGCCTTGCGTTTTATAAAGGCAAAGTTTGATTCGTCAAAAAAAGTTCATTCAGTTCTTGAAAAATATAATGTGCCTGCCATTCTTATAGAAGGTAGTATCAATAGCGAGGAATCTCTGGATAGATTGAGAGCACTTGCCCCGGATCTTCTGATATCGGTTCTGGGTAATCAGATATTTAAAATGCCATTAATTGAGTTAGCGCCTAAGGGCTGTTTGAATCTGCATACCGCCCTGTTACCAAAATACAGAGGTTTAATGCCCTCTTTCTGGGTATTGAAAAACCAGGAAAAGGAGACGGGTGTATCTGTATTCTTTGTGGATAAAGGGGTTGATTCAGGGCCTATCCTGGTACAAAAAAGGATAGAGATAGGGTCAATGACACAGGAACAGTTGATACAATTCTCAAAAAAACTGGGGATGGAGGCAATTGTTGAGGCTGTTGATAAAATCAATAATGATGATGTAGAGACAATGGAAAATAATGCCAATGATATGACCTATTTCAGTTTTCCAACGCATGAGGATGTTCGTGAATTCAGGAAAAATGGGGCAAGGTTTTATTAATGAATATCCTTACCTTTGATATCGAGGAATGGTTTCATATCCTGGACAATGATTCTACCAAAACAGAATCTGAGTGGTCAAATTATGAGAGAAGACTTGATGCTAATATGGATCGAATCTTTTCTGTTCTTGAACAAAGACAACTAACAGCAACCTTTTTTTGTCTGGGATGGGTGGCGCGTGAATATCCACATGTGATCAAAAATATAGTCAAGGCAGGTCATGAAGTAGCAACGCATTCTGATCAGCATCAACTGGCTTATATGCAAACACCTGCGGAATTCAGGGAAGACCTGAAGCGATCAATACATTCATTGGAAGAGTTGACCAGTGAAAAGATCAGATCATATCGGGCGCCTGGATTTTCTATTAAAAAGGAAAATAAATGGGCATTTGATGCCTTGATTGAAGAAGGTATAGAGCTTGATTGTTCTGTTTTTCCAGCGGCGAGGGCACATGGTGGTTTTGCTGAGTTTGGGCAGCAGACACCATCGCTTATAAAAATGGATTCCGGTACATTGAAGGCGTTCCCGATTAATACCAAAGAAATCCTGGGCAGACATATTATTTTTTCCGGTGGAGGGTATTTTCGCTTGATACCTTATCCCTTGATACGTGCGTTTGCACAAAGTAGCCAGTATATAATGACCTATTTTCACCCAAGAGACTTCGATGCAGATCAGCCTGTTATCAGGGAATTATCCAGATTCAGAAAATTCAAGAGTTATTATGGTTTGAAAGGAGCGCAGCACAAGCTGGAGCGATTGCTGGATGATTTTGACTTTATAAGTCTGGCTAAAGCAGATCAACTGATAGACTGGAATGATGTGCCTGTTATTGATTTATAGTCTTGCAGGATTAATATTTTTTATTGCGTACCAAATTATTAATGGAAATAACTATGCTGAAATTAGATGAAATAAAGATTGCGATTATTGGCCTGGGTTATGTGGGTTTGCCACTAGCAGTTGAGTTTGGTAGTAAGGTTTCTGTGTTGGGTTTTGATATCAATCAGGCCAGAGTTACTGAGTTACAGTCCGGTGTGGATGCAACACTTGAAGTGGATGCTGAGGAACTGGCTGGTGCAGATAAGTTGACATACAGTTGTAATGTTAATGATCTAAAGGCTTGTAATGTCTATATTGTTACGGTGCCTACCCCGATAGACAAGAATAAAAATCCTGATCTAAGTCCGTTGATTAATGCCAGTGTAATGTTGGGCGGGGTTATATCAAGAGATGATATTGTGATCTATGAGTCAACAGTTTATCCGGGTGCAACTGAAGAGGTTTGTGTGCCCCTTATAGAGGAAAAATCAGGTCTTGTTTTTAATAAGGACTTCTTTGCCGGTTATAGCCCCGAACGTATTAATCCGGGAGATAAGGAACATCGTGTTTCAACGATATTGAAGGTAACGTCTGGCTCAACACCGGAGGTTGCGGATCTTGTTGATGCGTTGTATCAGTTAGTGATTACCGCAGGAACACATAAGGCAAGCTCGATCAGAGTGGCAGAGGCGGCGAAGGTTATAGAAAATACACAGCGTGATATTAATATTGCACTGATTAATGAGCTGGCACTTATTTTTAACCGTTTGGGTATTGATACCGAAGAGGTTTTAAAGGCAGCAGGTACCAAGTGGAACTTTTTACCCTTTAGACCGGGCCTGGTTGGTGGTCATTGCATTGGTGTCGATCCGTATTATCTCACTTACAAGGCTCAGGAGATTGGTTATAACCCTGAGATTATATTAGCCGGTCGTAGACTGAATGATCAGATGGGTTCTTATGTGGTGTCGCAGGTTGTTAAGTTAATGCTTAACAAACGTATACATATAAAGGGTTCAAGGATATTAATGATGGGCCTTACCTTTAAGGAGAACTGTCCTGATCTCAGGAATACGCGTGTTATTGATATGATCGAAGAGCTGGATAATTATGGTGTTAATGTTGATGTTTATGATCCCTGGGTTGATCCGGCAGAGGCAAAGGCTGAATACGGGATTTTACCGGTAGATAAGCTTGAGTCCGGTCAATATGATGCGGTAATCCTTGCTGTTGGACATAAGGAATTTGTTGAAATGGGCGCAGAAGCCATTCGAGCCCTTGGTAAGAAAGATCATGTACTATACGATATAAAATATATTCTATCGACCGAAGAAACCGATGGACGATTATAAGGAATAATAATGTCAAAATATGAAGAGATTCTTGATGTTCTCAGAGCCAACCCAAAGAAATGGGTGGTGACAGGTGTGGCGGGTTTTATCGGTTCTAATCTATTCTAATCTACTGGAAACCTTGTTGAAGAATAATCAGCGAGTGACGGGTCTGGATAATTTTTCAACCGGGCATCAGCATAACCTGGATCAGGTTAAAGCGCTGGTGGGTGATGAGCAATGGAAAAACTTCACCTTTATTAAGGGTGATATGCGGGATCTGGATACCTGTAAAAAGGTATGTGATAGTGCTGATTATGTATTACATGAGGCGGCATTAGGTTCTGTGCCTCGCTCGCTGGAAGATCCCATAACGACTAATGAGAATAATATCTCCGGTTTTTTGAATATGCTGGTGGCAGCACGTGATGCGGAGGTGTCGCGTTTTGTTTATGCCGCATCGAGTTCAACCTATGGTGATCACCCTGATTTGCCGAAAGTGGAAGATAAGATAGGTAATCCATTATCACCTTATGCGGTAACCAAGGTTGTTAATGAACTGTATGCCGATGTCTTTTCCAGAACCTACGGATTCAAATCAATCGGTTTAAGGTATTTTAATATCTTTGGTCAGCGACAAGATCCTAATGGTGCCTATGCGGCGGTGATACCCAAGTGGGTTGATGCCATGATTGAAAATGAATCTGTGTATATTAATGGTGACGGGGAAACCAGCCGTGATTTTTGTTATATCGATAATGTCATGCAGGCCAATATTTTATCGGCAACGGCGGATCATGAGGATGCTGCAAATCAGGTCTATAATGTTGCGGTAGGTGATCGAACGACTCTGAATGATCTTTACGAATCAATTCGTAGTGGCTTATTAGAACAGTTCCCGCATTTAAAGGATGCTAAGCCGGTGTACCGTGATTTTAGAGCCGGTGATGTTCGGCACTCCCTGGCAGATATTTCAAAGGCGAAGAATCTTCTGGGTTATAGCCCGTCATACCGAATTAATGAAGGAATGGCTATTGCACTGAAATGGTATGTTAAGGATATAACATCTCAAGGGTAGTATGCTGGAGGTAGGTAATGAATAAGCAGCCAGTTATTATTCTGGGGATGGGACGGTCTGGAACATCCATGTTGAGCAGGCTTCTGGAGTCCCTTGGTCTTTTTGTAGGAAAGGATAAGCGCGGGGGCAATAATGAGTCCTGGTTTTTCTATCGCCTGAATGACTGGATGTTGAGGTGTGCAAATGCCACCTGGGATAACCCCCATAATTTCAATTTTATTGATGATCAGTTTCGAGAGGATTTTTCACGCGTAGCTGAATCGCATATGAGAGGGATTGGCCGGGTTAATTACCTTGGTTGGAAGAATGCCCTTAAATATCGTGATATAAAAGATATTGATTTCCCATGGGGCTGGAAGGATCCGAGAAACACCTTCACTATTGATGTCTGGAAAGAGATATTTCCTGAGTGTAAGGTGGTTCATATTTATCGCCATCCACTGGATTCTGCCGAGAGTGCCCGTTATGGAAAAGAATCAAACAAGGTGAAAAAGAAAAGGAACTGGCGCTGGGGTGTTAGAGAGGCGCTACTTCTCAGAGTGGGTTACCAGCTCTCGGCAAGAACCGGCAACATTCATGAGGCAATCAAGCTTTGGGAAGAATATCTGGTTAAGGCGCTCTCGTGGACGGATGTCTTTGGCGATAATATTCATCATGTCCGATATGAGAGTCTATTAGAAGATCCTATGCCAGTGATGCAGGAGCTGCTTCAATTTATAGATATGCCAGCAGCGGAAGCAGAGATTAGCAGGGTTATTCAGGATATTAATCCGGACAGGAAATATGCCTTTTTAAGAAATCCGGAGTTGGTGAATATTTATGAGAAAATGCGCCACAGCGAGTTAATGCAGCAATTGGGTTACTCAGATATCAGTATATAAGGATGCTAATGGTATTATGTTTGGGGCTATAAAAAGAAGATTGTTAAGGCTTATTAAAGGAGGGGTTAATCAGAAAGTCGTAAGTCTTACCTTAGGTGAATCTGTGAACCTTGATCCATCTCTTGAAATTCATGCGGGAATAGTAAGCGTGGGTGATTTTACTTACATAAGTGGTAATGGTCGTATATCGAGTCTTCCTCAGACAAAAATAACCATTGGAAAATTTACATCTATCGCTTCCGGAGTACAAATCATAGGGGCACTTCATAAAAGTCATATAACGACTTATTCTTTGGCAAGAGTGTTGTTAGATAAGTCTGAATTAAACCCAGGGCATGGTATTACGCGTGGTGATATTAGTATTGGTAATGATGTGTGGATTGGAATTAATGTCATTATTTTGTCAGGGGTAAATATTGGTAATGGCGCAATCATTGGTGCTGGTGCAGTTGTGACGAAAGATATACCGCCTTATGCTATAGCTGCTGGTGTTCCTGCTAAGGTAAAAAAGATGCGTTTTTCAGATAAAGAAATAGAGCGTTTGTTATGTGCTCGTTGGTGGGATTGGAGCTTGGTTAAAATACGAAAAAACATTAATAACTTTTATGATGAGGCTGTATCTGTTGATTCATTTTTAGATCAATCTGAAGAGAATATTGATTAGAGGTTATATTAAATAATGCCATCATTAATTGAAAAAACAAGAAGAAGCACATTATTTGTAGTACCTTCACAGATTGTTATAAAAGTCGTTGGGCTTCTTTATGTCATTCTTGTGGCGCGTTTTCTGAGTGTTGAAGATTACGGTGTATATAATTTTTTTATTGGTACGATTATTGTCTTTAGTTTTTTTTGTAACCTAGGTCTAGGTTCGTCATTACAACGATTTATCCCTGAATATTCTCAACAGAAACAAAGTGGGCGGATTTTAAAAACGATTATCTTTTCGCATGTGTTTAGAGCGGTGTTATCAATTATTACCTTTATTGTTGCCGCTATATGGTTTGATAACTGGTCAGAATCCTTTAATATGCAGGATCAATATGATCAATTTATTATCTTTGCCGTAGGAGCTTTTTTTTTATATCAGATTGAGTTTGCGCAGATCGAATTGAATTCACTCTTTATGCATGCTTCATCATCACTGGTGCAGGCATTCTATGCGATCTTAAAGCTTGTTTTAGCCTATACTGTTTTTGAATTAGGGTTTGAGTTGTCGGGGCTATTTATGGCTGAGGCGGCGAGTTATCTTGCTGGCACACTATTGTTTTCTTATATCCTCGTGACCAGGGTTTATGCTAAATATTCAAAAGAACAAAATGATAAAGAAAAAAATATTGAGTATAAGCGGATTGGGCGTTACTCGGGTATTAATGCGTTAGCAATACCAGGAGGTATTTTATATAGCCATTCCATGGATTATTTTGTTGTGGCGGCTTTGGCAAACCCCTATCAATTAGGTCTGTATGCACTGGCTTCCAGGGCGGCTAGGATGCTCTTGTCTATTCTTCCTCAGAATATAATGCAAGGTATAATACGCCCTGCTTTTTATCATCGCTATTATGCAGCTAAAGATAAAAATGCTGAGCTGGAACGATTGTTTCAGTCTTTAATTAAGCTTAATGCAGCTTTTTTGTTTCCTGCATTATTATTGGTGGGTATTGTTGGTGAGCCATTAATTGCTATGCTTTTTGGTGATAAGTTCATTGAATCAACGAATATTTTTCTTATGTTTCTGGTGTTTAATTTTTTTGTTGTGCTTGAGGTTCCAAGTGATCTTGTTTTGCAGGCAATAGAAAAGGTTGAGGTGCGATTATATGCGCAGATTTTTGCAGTTTATAATATAGTAGCCGCTATTTTTCTTATGCGGCATTACGGGGTGATAGGTGTTGCCTTCGCAACCGGAACGGCGCTGATGTTTAAATGCCTGTTTTTTTATTATATGGCTAATCGCTATACAGGTATTTCTTTATGTTGGGGTGCACTGATGAAAATTATTGTCAATGTGCTTGTGTCAGGTGTTGCAACCTATATGTTCATGGCATTGGGTGATTCAACAGTATACTTTGTTGGGGCGTTGCTAATAGGTCTGCTGACCTATGGTTTAATGACGTTCATTAATAATTTTATGGATGATTATGAGAAAGGGCTTGTGAATAAGCTCTGTAAGCGGAGGCTGTTCAATGTGTAAGAGGAATAATAAATGACGGGTTCAGGATTAATTCAGGATCAGGCGCTTGTAGATCGTACCCTGGTGTGGCTTGAAGGCCTGCGTTGTAAGGATGTTGAATTTGGTCGATTCAAAATGAGCGCCTCTGCAGATGACACTATCTTTACCTCATGTTTTGCGGCCTATATTTATGACATGCTAGGTGGTTTCGATACGCTGTCAGATGTACATCGTAAGGAATGGCTGGATTATATCCTTTCTTATCAGGATGAAGAGACCGGTTTGTTTCTTGATCAGGCGATGGATGGGCGAAATCTTCATAGTGGGCATGATTTGCGTTATGTTAGTTGGCAGTTAACCACATTTTGTTTGAGTGCAGTAAGGGCATTAGGTGGCGAGCTTCGGTACCCACTCCGTTTTCTTGAGACAGAGGGTTACAGAACGGCTGATGGTATCCGCCAATTGCTGGAAAGTATTAACTGGAAGAACCCCTGGGGTGCCGGCAATCTGGCAATGTTTATCGGTATTATGCTGATTTGGGATGCGGAAAGTCGTGGGGAGGGTATGACGGCTCCGGCGGTTAAGGCGTTTTTTGACTGGCATGATAACTATCAGAATCCAAAAACGGGTTTTTGGGGAGAGGGTAAGATAACGGAATATCATAATGGTTTGTTTGGTGCCTATCATCAATATCTGCTGTATTTTTATGCGGGGAGAGATCTGTCACATAAAGAAAAGATTATGGATCGCACCCTTAGCTTTCAGAATATTGATGGCATGTTCGCACCGCAAATGGGTGGGGGTGGCTGTGAGGATATTGATGCCATTGATACCCTGGTGCAGCTTTATCTCCAAACGGGGTACAGGGAATCGGATGTAAAGTCTTGCCTTGGTCGTGCCTACAAAGCAATTACTCAACTGGAATCACCAAAAGGTGGCTTTATCTGGGGTGTCCGTAAACATTATGGTCCCTTGATGTATCTGAGAAACTTGTTTTCATTCTGGCGACAACCGGATCTTTATCAGTGGGTATTTGTCAATCGTCGCTTTATTCGGGAACAGTTAAAGGCGCTCGAGCCCAGGCATCCCCAGGGCTGGCAGGCATTACCTACGCCCATTGATGAAAGTGATCTGTTTTCAACCTGGTTTCGTCTTCTGGCAATCGCCTATTGTTCCATGGTTATTGAGACACCCCACAGTAAAATTGGCTGGCATTTTCTTGATGCACCGGGGTTGGGCTGGTTTAAAAAACCGGGTTGATTGAGTTAGTGTTATTCAATTAATTGTTATGTATACTCGGAGGATAGAGGTAATAACTAAATTAATATGAAGGTTATCGGGGTTTATGACGATAGCTATGGACGTTAGTATAAAAACTGAAGAATGATGAGGGTTTTCAAATTATGATACAGGTGTTCAAGCCATTTTTTGGTGAAGAAGAAGTGGATGCGGTCAGAGAGGTTCTGGAATCGGGTTGGGCAGGTCTTGGCCCTAAAACAGCACAGTTTGAGAAAGAATTCTCCGAGTATATCGGGGTTGATTACACCATTGGGGTCAATTCAGCGACCTCTGCCCTGGATCTTGCACTGAAATTGCTGGAAGTAGGCCATGGTGATGAGGTTCTTGTCCCTACCATGACCTTCGTATCAACCGGGCATGTGGTTGCCTATAACCTTGCAACCCCCATCTTTGTTGATTGTGATCCAGAAACCATGTGTATTGATCTGGAGGATGTTGCTCGCAAGATTACCCGTCGTACCAAGGCGATTATTCCGGTTCATTATGGTGGCCGCCCTGTGGATATTGATGCACTGCGTGAGGTAGTGGGCGATATACCAATTATTGAAGATGCCGCTCATGCCTGTGGTAGCGTCTACAAGAATAAAAAGGTGGGTAGTCTGGCTGATATCGGTTGCTTTAGTTTTCAGGCGGTCAAGAACCTTGCTATGGGTGATGGTGGTGCGCTGACATTGAATTCGCCAGAATTAGCTGACAGGGCTAAACGACTGCGATGGTTAGGTATTGATAAGGGTACCTGGGACAGAACGGCAACCGACACCTCTTATTGGTGGGAATATCAGGTTGATGAGGTTGGCCTTAAATGTCACCTGAATGATATTGCCGCTGCCATAGGTATCGTTCAACTGCATAAGCTTGATAGCATGAATGCACGACGTAATGAGGTCGCTGCGCGTTATACTGCCGCCTTTGCTGCCTGTGAGTCGATCAAGACACCGCCACCCATACCGGATGATTGGTATTCTTCGGGGCATATCTATTGTATCCGTGTGCCTGATCGTAACAAGTTGAGTGTTTATTTGCAGGATAATGGCGTTGCAACAGGTGTGCACTATAAGCCTATTCATACCTATAAATGTTATGGCAACAGGCCAGTGTTACCCAATGCTGAGGCTGTCTTTGAGCAGATATTAAGTCTTCCGATGTATCCGAGTCTAACGGATGATGAGGTGGATACTGTGATTAATACAGTGCTGGGTTTTTATAAATAAAGGTCTGTTTATGATTGTCGGTGATAGGGTTAGTCTGCGAGCCATCGAAATGGATGATCTTGGCTTGTTGGTTAAATGGCGGAATGATCCCCATGTTGCGGAGCATTTTTATGAGAAAGAACCACTCTCTCTTGAAATGCAAAAGCGATGGTTTGATGGTTTTCTCTCCCGTGGCAGTAAAGAGAAATACTTTATTATAGAAGATAATAAGGATGGCAGACCGGTAGGAACTATCAGTGTCTACAGTATTGACTGGCGCAGTCGACATGCGGAGTTTGGTCGTTTCTTTTTAGCTGACGAGTCGACGCGAGGTAAGGGCTATGGCAAGGAGGCCCTTGGGTTATTGCTTGATTTTTGTTTTGGGCAGTTAAATCTGAATAAGATCTATGGTGATACCCAGTTTGATAATAAGGCCGCTATTGGATTATATGAGTCAATGGGTTTTGTCAGGGAAGGTATGAAACGATCCCATGTTTTTCGCAAGGGCGAGTATATTGATATTGTTGCCTTGTCGATCCTGACATCGGAGTGGCGGGTTAAAAATCGCACATAATAATTTATAATTATGAATATTGTCTGCATCTATCCTTATCTGACGATTGAATACAATTCGATTGCTCAGGCGCCATTATATGTATCAGAACAAGGCCATAATGTATTAATCATTACATCGCGCAATGTTAAGGGGTTAAAAGGGAGTTTTAGTTCACCGCATGATGAACAGCATGGCAGTATGCGTTTTCTCAGGGCGTATGATACAAGCACGGAGCTTAGGGAAACACCGGAGGTTGCATGGAAAGAAGTGGAAGAGAACCTCGTCAACTTCAAGCCTGATCTGATTTATTGTTCAGGTGAATTCAATATCAAGCTATCACGTATGATAAAAGACAGATTCGATATTCCAATGGTGCTTCTTGTGGAGTATTTATCGTCATATAAACTTAATCTCCCCTATATCAAGATGCGCTATTATTGGCATAAACTGAGGCTTGACGGTCTGTTAGATATTGTGCGGCATTTCTACCTGAAAAAGTTATTTGTTGGTGTTGATGCATTAATGGTGGTCTATCATGGTGATATCAGACTATTCAGGAAATTTGAGCGTGCTGATCTTTCTATCCATTATGCACCGTGGTGTAACCATGTTGACCTGATTGATAACGATCAGTTACAGGATAAGGATAGAGGTATTGGTATTCACATGGGTGGGCTTGAAAAATTCAAGAATGCCCAGGAATTACTGGTGGCAATCCCTGCTATTCTGGAAAACACACCCACTGAAAAATTTATTGTAGTTGGCCCAGGTTACTACGCAAAAAATATTCGTGAGATGGCTGAGCAATCAGATGGGAAGATTGAATATATAGAATCACTTCCCAGAGCAGAGGCACTACAGTTATTATCGAAGGCATATTATGCCTATACGCCTGCAATAGATGCAGGCGCGGGTTTTATTGGTGATTCGTGGGCGACACATACCCCTCTGGTTGCAACACACTCTGTTGGGGGGTTGTTGCGCAGAGATGAAGATGCGTTAGTGGCCGATAATGTGAGCGGTTTATGCGAGGAAATTACTCGTTTATACTCGGATCAAGCACTTTATCAAGCACTTCAGGATAAAGGCTTTCTGCGTTATAAAAATGATCACTCAAGAGATGCAACAGGGCAGCATTATATTAATATATTTCAATCTGTATTAGCCGGGGAATAATAAGTGAAATTACATTGGATCATTCCATTAACGGTTGATGCTACCTTTCAATTTACCAGCAAGAATGAAATGGCGCGGTCGTTCAGAAGCTGTGGTCATGACATAACAACAACGGTTGCCTATGTTAATGATAAGACGGTAATGGATGGTTTTACTCACGTTGACTATGTTCATGTGCCAGCTGGATCGCTGTTTAGCAAGATTCGTCTGCACTGGAAGATGCTGGAATCCACCTGGAAAATGAATGCGGATGTCGTTATGTTCGGTTTTCAGTCGGCGCATTTGATACCTCTGGCATGGTTGTTTCGCTGTGGCAGGAATCGGCCAAAACTGGTTATGGATATTCGCACGGTACCTGTTGATGTCAGGAAAGGCATTAAAGGCAAGCTGGATCTGTGGCGATACCGGTTTTCATTGTATATGGCAAACTGGTTTTGTGATGGTGTGACAGTAATCACCCCAATGCTGGGTGATACTGTACGCCCTTATCTAAAACGCCTGAAAAACAAGATGGGGGTATGGACCTCGGGTGTTCATCTGGAACATTTTGAGCGTGCAGGAAAGGATCGTCGGCAAGAGCTGGGGATAGAGGGTAAGCAGGTTCTGTTATATCACGGCGTCCTGTCACCTAATCGGGGGCTGCAAAATGCATTGCGTGCCTTTGATTCATTAAAAGAAAAATTCCCGGATCTGTTTTTTTTATTTGTTGGCGATGGCGATGGGCGTATTGAGCTGGAGCAGTTGGCAAAGGATCTGGGCTTGAATGATCGTGTCATCTTTACCGGGAAGGTGCCTTATGTGCAGGTCTCTGAATATATCCGTAGCGCCAATATGGCGATTCTTCCCTTTCCTGATATTACCTGGTGGGCAGTCAGTAGTCCCATCAAGTTAATGGAATATCTGGCTACAGGTATATCGATTATTGCAACCAATATTGATGCACATCGGTGGGTTGTTGAGAAAACAGGCGGTGCAATCCTTGCCGTCGATGATCAGCCAGCATCCTTGGCGAAAAGTATTGAGGCAGTATTGGTCGAGGGCGTTGAGGCAGCCGCCCCGGAGAAACTGGAAGCCACCATTAGCTGGAACAAGCAGGCAAAAGAGTTGTTGAGATTCGTAGAAGGCCTATGAAATATATTATTTACGCCATATTTTTTCTTATGGCCTTTACCAATACAGCACTCTTTGGTCATATCTATCTGGTTGAGATACCAACAGTTATTGGTCTGTTTATGTTGTTGTCACACCGAGATAACAAGGCACTTGTCTTTAACATGCTGGATCGACTAGTGATTATCTATGCAATATTCAGTTTTCTCTCGGTTGTGGTAGGGCTGGATTCTCTTTATGAGTCGGCGCGTTATTATCGTCTGGTTGTCGTTACCCCGGTGTTGATTTATATGGTCATTCGCTTTGGTGCATCATCCATACAACAACTGCAAAAAGCCGTATTCCTTATTATTCCGGGTACCTTTTATCAGGGGTTGTTATTGGTACAGTATTATGTCGTGCACGGCGAGCGACCTGTGGGTGTTGAAGGTACGATTAGTGTTATTACACTTAGCGTATTAATAGCCTTCTCATTGTTTATTATGTTGTTTAATTTCCCTAAAAAACTCAAGCTAATGATGAATATGTTGCGTTATAGCATCATAGCAATGCTTTTTATTATGCTGGTGATCAGTGGGGCACGAGCGGGAATGTTGGGCTTTGTTATGATGGTGGTGGCTATTTATATTGGCTGGCAGCGTAAGTCACGCAGGGTCTGGATTGGGCGCCTCATGCTGTCGGCAATATCGGTCTTGTTGATACTGATTATCTCGGGTTCCATCCTGTTTAAGGATGTTAAGGTGGAGGATGCCCATGACAGGGGGGTATCGGTTGATCGTCTATTCGATATCGATATGTATCTATGGGATATTCGTGGTCGAGTGGCATTTTGGGGGAGGATTGCTAATCAGGCACTAGAGCATCCATTGCTGGGTAGCGGGGCAGCCAGCCATGATATTGGTAAAACAGGTGGTACAGAATTTTCTTTAGGTTCTGCCCATAATATCCTGGTAAGTACACTACGCACCTCGGGGGTGCTTGGGCTAGCTATATTGCTTGCGTTAATTGGAGCTTTTTACCGAGTATTCAAGGTGATTGATAATGACAGGTTGACACCCTGTGTTCTGGGGAAGTCGGTATTAGGGGCAGCCAGTGTGCTGTTAATGGTGGCGATTACTAATGATTTTAGTGGTGGCAGGGTCTTTATATGGTTTTTATTGTTGGCAATGGCAGCAAGGATTCTGAATGAGTTGCCGCGTATGGCGATGACCGGGGTAGAACAAGTTAATGATAAGAATATTGCCAACAAGTTACTTGTAAAGCGCTCAACGAGCGTAGTACATTTGAGGACATGAATATGCGATACATTATTTATTACCGATTGTTTGCACTCTTGGGTATCTTGATGCTGTTACAGCCTGTTTATGCGGGTGAGCCCCTGCTATCAGACAAGGTGATGTACTTCCCGGCAGGCACACATCGGCTTGCCGAGATTAAATCGGATGTCGATTTCTTATCTATTCGAGGGGATGGTTCGGGTATTACCATATTGGAGATCCCGGGTGGTATTACCCTGACAGGTAAGGATCCACGTCTGTCCGGTTTTACCCTAAAGGGTTATAAGAATCGGAAAACCGGCATCACCTTGAAGAATAATTATCGGGCATTGATACAAGATGTTGAGATACAAGGCTATGAGCTGGGGTTGTTATCACTCTGTGATTATGGCAGTCGACAATGGATGCATACCTATCGTGATCTGTATGTCTATGAGGGGCCTGATGGTAGCATGCAAAGCTATAATCCTGCGATACGTGGTGTTGAGCTACGCTATGTGGGTGACAATAAAGGGGGGTGGAAACCAGATGGTGGCTTCTCCAATACACACACCTTTTTTGGTGGCAGAATTGCCGTGCCTGGTACGCCCTTGTTAATTGATGGGCCGGCTATTACCTCCTTGTTTGGTACCTATATTGATATGTCAGATGCGCCGCTTCGTATGACAGCCAGGAGTGCGGGTTTACAATTGTTTGGTGTACATCTTGACAGGAACAGGCGTGCCAGGCTAAAGGGGATGCCCTCGATAGTATTGGAAAAGCCTAAGCATAATAAACTGACTATCTTTGGTGAGCACACGGGGTTGATCAGGTATGATTTAATTGTTGATGCTAATAATAATCCGGTGAACACCAAATATATACACCTTGAGCCTAGGTAGGTTTTCTAAATATTGAATGTCTGAAATGGGTGCTTATAAATATGTGATGTGTACCCCAAATAATGGACATAGTAATTTGTTATATTTAGAGAAAAGGAGTGGTTACTATGAACGAACGGTATACAGAAGAATTTAGACAAGAAGCAGTAAGATTGGCAATTACAGGAAATATAAGCAAGGCAGATGTGGCCAGGGATCTGGGGTCAAGTGTATTACTCTACATACCTGGGTCAGGAAGTATCGAACAGAAATAGTGTCATCAGAACCCATTAAGCTCAATTTAGAGGATCAAAATAAAAAGCTCAGAAAAGAAAATGCCCGCTTGAAGGAGGAGCAGGATATTCTAAAAAAGTTCGCCATGTTTTGTGCGAAACAAGACAAATAAAGTATGAGTTTATCAGGGATCAAAGGGAGTACAAAGTGTACTATATTATGTCGTGTATTAGAAGTTTCCTGCAGTTGTTAGGGAAGATCAGGGATAGCTTTAAAAACAGCAATAAAACCTACGGAGTACGCCGTATAACGGATGATTTGCATGATCAGGGTTTAAAGTAGCGAATCACAAACGGGTAGCCCGTATAAAGCGGGAGAATGGTATCTATCCCAAGCAATACAAGTCATTTGTGGTTACTACTAATTCGGATCATAACAAACCTGTTGCTCGTAATTTTCTACGTCGGAATTTTTGTGTAGAAGAACCCAATCAGGTGTGGGTGACTGATTTGACCTATATTCAGACGCAAGCAGGCTGGTTGTATCTAGTCGTTTTCATTGATCTGTTTTCTCGTCATATTGTGGGGTGGTCGATGGGCAATAATATGGAAAGCTCCCTTATGATCAGGGCTCTTGAAATGGGGATAAGGAATCGGGTACCGCGCCCGATATAGTGCACTCAGATCGTGGCTGTCAGTACTGCTCAAAGGACTTTCGGTCGTTTCTTAGACGTTAGCAGTATGAGTCGTAAAGGCGATTGCTGGGACAATGCGGTTGCAGAAAGTTTCTTTGGTACTTTAAAAACAGAATGCATTTATCCTGAAGAATTAATGGTAAGCGCAAAATAAACCCCACTCTATACACCTGAAATAATTTTCTGCACTCTGTGGTTTTACAATCAGAGGAATAGAACATGTCCGATTC